>NZ_JACAPN010000009.1:0-174 GCF_013385665.1 Pseudomonas sp. D4002 | reverse complement strand
GAAAACAGAGCTGCTTTTCTGTAGGAGCTGGCTTGCCGGCGATGCAGACACCTCGGTACATCAGACACACCGAGGCGATGCCATCGCCGGCAAGCCAGCTCCTACAGTGCACCGTGCCCGCTTTAGCTTTTGATTTTGCTTTTAACACTCAAGTCGGCTTTCAGGCCGCTGTGC
>NZ_JACAPN010000077.1:474-1480 GCF_013385665.1 Pseudomonas sp. D4002 | reverse complement strand
GGGACACGGCGTCGGAGCCGTCCTGCATCGATTCGGTTTCACGGTTGGGGCTCGCCACCGAGCCGGAGTCCAGGTGGTCGCGGCCGATCACGATGGGTGCCGACAGCTCGCCGCTGCGCACCATTTCGTTGAATGCCAGGCCGAGCTTGGCGCGCTGGCCCAGGCCAACCCAGCAGATACGCGCCGGCAGGCCCTGGAAGCTGATGCGCTCGCGGGCCATGTCCAGCCAGTTGTGCAGGTGCGCGTCGTCCGGGATCAGCTCTTTGACTTTGGCGTCGGTCTTGTAGATGTCTTGCGGGTCGCCGGACAGTGCCGCCCAACGGAACGGGCCGATGCCACGGCAGAACAGCGGACGGATGTAGGCCGGGACGAAACCCGGGAAGTCGAAGGCGTTTTCCACGCCCACTTCTTGCGCCATCTGACGGATGTTGTTGCCGTAGTCGAACGTCGGGATGCCTTGTTTCTGGAACTCGAGCATGGCCTTGACGTGCACGGCCATCGACTGCTTGGCGGCCTTGATCACTTCGGCCGGTTCGGTCTTGGCGCGGGCGCGGTATTCGTCCCAGGTCCAGCCGGCGGGCAGGTAGCCGTTGAGCGGGTCGTGGGCGCTGGTCTGGTCGGTGACCATGTCCGGGCGCACGCCGCGCTTGACCAGTTCCGGAAGGATTTCAGCGGCGTTGCCCAGCAACGCGATGGAGATCGCCTGGCCGGCCTTGGTGTATTTGTCGATGCGCGCCAGGGCGTCGTCGAGGTCGGTGGCTTGTTCGTCGACGTAGCGGCTGCTCAGGCGGAAGTCGATGCTGACCTGCTGGCATTCGATGTTCAGCGAGCAGGCACCGGCCAGGGTCGCGGCCAGTGGCTGGGCGCCGCCCATGCCGCCGAGGCCGGCGGTCAGGACCCAACGGCCCTTGAGGTCATCGTTGTAGTGCTGGCGACCGGCTTCGACGAAGGTTTCGTAGGTGCCCTGCACGATGCCCTGGCTGCCGATGTAGATCCAGCTGCCGGC
>NZ_JACAPN010000077.1:0-429 GCF_013385665.1 Pseudomonas sp. D4002 | reverse complement strand
ACCAGGTTGGAGTTGGCGATCAGCACGCGCGGGGCGTTGCTGTGGGTCTTGAACACGCCGACGGGTTTGCCGGATTGCACCAGCAGGGTTTCGTCGTCGTTGAGGTTGGTCAGGCTTTCGACGATCTTGTCGTAGCATTCCCAGTTACGTGCCGCACGGCCGATACCGCCGTACACCACCAGTTCTTTCGGATTTTCGGCAACCTGCGGGTCGAGGTTGTTCATCAACATGCGCAGCGGCGCTTCAGTCAGCCAGCTTTTGGCGGTCAGCGTGTTGCCGCGTGCGGCACGGATTTCAACGTCACGGTATTGGGTAGGCTTGGTCACAAAAAAATCCTCAACGATCAATGCGCGAACATTGATGGGTGCGAAGAGGATGTTCATGGACTCTTACGCACACATCTTTACTTGTACATACAAGCATATGCAA
>NZ_JACAPN010000076.1:0-1300 GCF_013385665.1 Pseudomonas sp. D4002 | reverse complement strand
GAGCGAAAACAGAGCTGCTTTTCTGTGGGAGCGGGCTTGCTCGCGAAAAACCTGAGAGCGCCGCGTTCATCCAGAATGCCCGCGTCATCGTTAACGACCTTCGCGAGCAAGCCCGCTTGTATGCTAGGACTTGAAGGGAGGAGGAGGGACAAAGCCCGATTCTGACTGTTGGCGCAGTACAGACCGTGGGAGATTTCGCCCCTCCTCCTTTCACCCAAGCGCCGATAAAGAATGCATCTGGCTATGACCGACGATAGGAACAAGCCTGCGCCTCTGGGTGAGCCCTTCAAGTGCTCAAAACCATAGCCCGGAGGAAGTCCCATGGCAATGCCAGTTCCTGTCTCAAAGCCGATCGTTGGCGTCGATGTTGCTAAAAATGAGCTGGTGATTTACCACGCCGAACTCGATCTGCTGGAAGTAATCCCGAACAACAAAACCGCCATTAAAAAATGGCTGAAGGCCCTACCGGGCACCGTGGCAGTTGCGATTGAAGCTACCAACATCTATCACTTGGAGTTCGCTGATCTCGCCTATGAAGCTGGCTGCGTGATCTACATGGTGGGTGGATATGAGCTCAGCCATTATCGTAAAGGTGTGAATATCCGGGCTAAAACCGACGCCCAGGATGCCAAATTGCTCGCTCGCTATTTAAAAAACGAAGCCGATGAACTTCGTCCCTGGACGCCGCCATCTCCTCTGTATCGCCAGCTTTTGAGTCTTTTCCGCCGCCGGGCGGCGCTGGTCCAGGCACGCGTCAGCCTGACTCAAAGCTGGGCGAATGAGCCGTTACTGAAGGCCTCTTTTACCGAGCAGGTGAAGTCGATGCAAAAGCTAGAAGGCCTGATTGAAAAGATGATCGGTGATCGCCTGAAAGAAGCTGGACTGTCGGATCAGCTAAAGCGTTGCTTGAAAGTTGAAGGTATCGGTTTTTTGACTGGAGCCCGCTTGGTTACTAGCTTTCAACGAGGTGATTTTAGAAACGCAGACGCTTTCATCGCCTTCTTGGGCATGGATTTACGCGTTTCTAAGTCAGGACAGAAAGATAATCGTCGTAGCTTGAGCAAACGTGGCGACTCAGAAGCTCGGCGTCTTTTGCACAACGCAGCGATGGCAGCTAGCCGAACGGCTGCATGGAAGGAGTTTTATCAAGCGCAACGGGCGCGGGGTTACAGCACCACTCAGGTGCTGGTAATGCTGGCCCGCAAGCTTGCTCGAGTGGTATTTGCCTTGCTAAAAGGACAAAGCGAATACCAACCAAAGGTTGGTTGAGGGTTGCCCCTCAACCATAGAATCTCCCACA
>NZ_JACAPN010000008.1:11849-11983 GCF_013385665.1 Pseudomonas sp. D4002 | reverse complement strand
GTGCTCTTGCTTTTGATCTTGCTCTTGCTCTGACTGCCCCAATAAGCCCGAGGCCGAACGCAGGTATTGCGGAGCTGGTAAACCGGCAGGACGCCGGTTTAGGCCCGCGGAGTAATGCCGGAGTGAGGGAACGC
>NZ_JACAPN010000008.1:0-11837 GCF_013385665.1 Pseudomonas sp. D4002 | reverse complement strand
CCGACAGGCGGGGCAGAGCCCTAATGAGATGGTCAGCCCGGCACGGTCCCCTTGGGACATCCCACCCGACAAGCGATCTCACTGCCACCCGCTGGTGCATGCTCTTGATTGCATGCAGCTTTTTGTAGCGAGGAAGCTCGCTCCCGTTGACCCGCATGGCAGGCCCAACAGCCTAATCAATAGCAAGCTAGCTAATTGGCGCATTAATTGCCTTGAAATATGGCAATTAGACATCACTCCCGGAGTCCGCCATGAGCAGCCTGTCGAGCAGCACGATGCAGTTATCTTCCGCCGAGAAAAGCTGGCTGCCCTGGTGGGGCAAGACCGGCAAGTTCGCCATGGGCTGGTCCTGCCACCTCAACCGCGCGGTGTACCCGGTGATGGAGCAAACCTTCGAGGCCATTGCCGAAACCCGGGTCAAACTCCTGCAAACCTGGACCCGCGAACAGTGGGAACACCTCAACGAACTGGCCACGACACTGGCCCGCGATTCCGTGCTCACCGACAACAGCCTGCTGCTGGAAAAACTGCACCAGGCCGGGGATTTCTCCGAGCTGTTTATCGTCGACCCAAAGGGCGAACTACTGGCGAGTACCTGGAGCCAGGCCAGTCACCGCGCGCTCAATCAACAAGCCCTGGCCGCCGGGCTCAAGGCGCCATTCCTCCACGGTCCCTACAGCGACCCGCTGACCTTGCAGATCGGCCCTTCGTCTTCGCGCTTCCATGACGAAGTGACCCTGATGTTCTACCAACCATTGACCCGCGAGGGCAGGGTGGTCGGCTGCCTCTGCGGTCGGGTGCCCAACGACATACTCGGGGATTTGATCCAGCGCGAGGCCGGGCATATCTTCCCCGAGTCCGGCGATAACTACCTGTTCATGGTGCAATCGCGCTTCGACCCGGCGCTGCAGCCGGGCATTGCGCTGTCCCGCTCACGCTTCGAGGACGGCACCTTCACCCACGGTGAAAATCTCAAGAGCGGCGTGCACACACCCTGGAAAACCGTACAGATCCAGCGCCACACCGAGCTGGAATTGCGGTTTATCGACCCCGCCACCCAACAACTGCACCCCGGCGTGCGGGAAACCATCCGCAAGGGCTCGAACCTGTTTGTCACCTATCCCGGCTATTCCGACTACCGTCACATCCCGGTGGTGGGCAAGGGCGTGACCTTCGAACTGCCGGGCTCGCCGGATCGCTGGGGAATGATGTGCGAGGCCGACCTGGAAGAGGTCTACCGCCGGCGCTCCCTGAGCCACGGCTTGATGAAGCCCTATCTGGCGACCATGGCCGGCCTGTTTGCCTGCAACTTCCTGGTCCGTCACTACAGTGGTTTGCCCGCCGCCTGGACCGATGCGTGCGAGGTGCTGAGCATGGTCGTCGCGGCCTTGCTGTTCAGCCGCCTGGGCCCCAGGCGCCTGGCCGCACGCCTGAATGAAATGACCGAGGTCATCCGCACCATTGCCGAAGGCGAGGGCAACCTGCGCCAACGCCTGGACAGCGGGCGCATGGTCAACGACGAAACCGGCGACATGAGCCGCTGGATCAACAGCTTCATCGACCGCCTGGATTCGGTGGTCGGCCAGGTGGTCAAGGCCAGCCACAGCGTTGGCAACACCAACCAATTGATGCTCGGCCGCAGCGAGGCGGCCGGGTTGATGTCCCATGAAGTGGCCGACGCCACCCACCGCATGATGATCATCGTTGAAGAGCAACTGGGAGAAATCCAGCAAGCCTCGGTGAGCGCCGAGCAAATGAAGCAGGCCATGGACGAGGTGGTCAGCCGGGCCCGCGAGCAATTCCTCGCGGTACAGGTCGGCACCCAGTCGATTCGCGATGTGGTGCAGCGCTCCTCGGAAAGCGTGCAACTGCTGGACAGCCGCATGGCACAGATCAGCAACATCACCGGGTTAATCAGCGACATCACCAACCAGACCAACCTGCTGGCCCTGAATGCGGCCATCGAAGCGGCGCGGGCGGGCGAGCATGGCCGCGGTTTTGCGGTGGTGGCCGACGAAGTCCGCACCCTGGCGTCACGCACTTCCAAGGCAGCGGAAGACATTCGCCAGATGGTCGAGGGCCTGCAAGGCGAAACCCGCAAGGCCGTAGGCTTCATGGAAAACGGCGTGACCAACGTCGACAGCAGCCTGCGCCTGGCCGAGGACGCCTCCTCGGAGAACGTGCACCTGCACCAGGCGGTGGAGAGCATGTTCAGCATCATCCAGCAGCTCAACGCCCGCAGCCTCGACTATGGCAAGACCATCAAGCAGGTCAGCCACTCTTCGGAGCAAATGCGCCTGACCGTAGGGGTGTTGCAGACCAGCGCGGAAACCGTGCGGGTCAATGCCAACAAGTTGCAGAAGCTGGTGGGGTTGTTCGAAGTCAGTGAGGCTGCGGCCTGACCAGACTGCGCTTATCCAGCAGCAGGCGCTCCAGGTCCTTCATCGGCAAAGGCCGGCTGAACAGATACCCCTGGATCTGATCGCAGCCGGCTTCCCGCAGAAACTCCAGCTGCGCCTGGGTTTCCACGCCTTCGGCCACCACTCGCAGCTTCAGGCTGTGGGCCAGTTCGATGATGGTGCGGGTGATGGCCGCGTCTTGCGGGTTGCTGGTGACTTCGCGGATAAACGCGATATCGATTTTCAGCGTATCAATCGGAAACCGCCGCAGGTAGGCCAGGCTGGAATAGCCGGTGCCGAAGTCGTCGATGGAGATCTTCACCCCCATCGCCCGCAGGCGCTGCAAGCTGGCGATGGTGTGCTGGGTGTTCTCCATCAGCGAGCCTTCGGTCAATTCAACTTCCAGCCAATGCGCTTCTACGCCGGCCTGGGCGAGGGACTGGGCGATATCGGCAATCAGGTCGCCCTCGATCAATTGATGCCCCGAAACGTTCACCGATACCTCCACCGCCCCCACCGTGCCGGATTGCCAGGCTGCGATCTGGCGGCACACGTTGTCGATCACCCAACGCCCGAGCGTGACGATCAAGCCCTGGCTTTCCAGGATCGGTATGAAGACCGCCGGAGACACTGCACCGTAACCAGGCCGGTCCCAGCGCAGTAGGGCCTCAAGGGCGCACACCTGACCGTTGGCCAGTTCGACCTTGGGTTGGTAATGCAGCACGAATTCTTCGCGCTCGACAGCCAGGCGCAGGGCTTTTTCCAGGTCCAGGCGCGCCAGGTCATGCACATTCAACCGCGAGGACTCATTTTGGTGGTGTTGAAGTTGCTGCTCCAACAACTGGCTATGGTTTTTCAACCGATCGCCGTGGGCCTTGAGCCGCAGCAGGTTGCGTACCCGTAGCCACAACTCGACCCGCTCCACCGGCTTGCTGATGAACTCCTCGGCACCGGTTTCCAGGCCGCTGAGCCGCGCGCTGGACTCACTCAATGCCGAAAGCATGATGATCGGAATGTTCGCCGTGGCCTGGTTGCCCTTGAGCTGGTTGGCCACTTCATAGCCGTCCATGCCCGGCATCATGATGTCCAGCAGGATCAAGTCAGGCGGCCGCTGCGCCACCAACTGCAAGGCTTCTTCACCACTGGCGGCACTCACGGTCTGGTAACCCTCGTGACGCAGCAGGGTTTCCAGCAGCTTGCGCACCTGGATTTCATCATCGACGATCAACAGCGTTGCGGGTTGGCTGGCCATGGAGAGGACTCAAGTCGAGGGAGTAATGTTCTTTTGCAGCAGCGTGTCGATTACCTGGTACAGCTCTTTGTAGCGCAGGGGCTTGATGATGTAGGCATCGCAGCCGGCCCGCAGGGTCTTGTCACGGTCTTCCTTCATGGCCATGGCCGTCAGGGCGATCACCGGGATGTGCGCGGTATGAGGGTCCTGCTTGAGCAGTGACGTGGCTGCCAGGCCGTCCATGCCCGGCAACTGGATGTCCATCAGGATCAATGCCGGTTGTTTTTCCCGGGCCAGGGTCAGCCCGGTCTCGGCATCGGCGGCCCACAACACGCTGTGGCCGGCGTTCACCAGCAGCAGGCGGGCGAGGCGCATATTGGCCTCGTTGTCTTCGACGATCAGGATTTCGGCCATGGGGCCTCCGCATCTGCGGCACGGTGCAGCGGCAGCCACACCACAAACCGCGCGCCTTCGCCTTCGCGGCTGGCCACGGCGACACTGCCGCCGTGCAGGTCGGTGAGTTGCTTGACCATCGCCAGGCCCAGGCCCGTGCCTTCGAATTTGCGCGCCAGGCTGCTGTCGATCTGGCTGAAGGCCTTGAACAGCTTGCTCATGTCGTCCCGGGCGATCCCGATGCCGGTGTCGCTCACGCTCAATTCCAGGAACTGTTGATGTTCGCTGGGCTGCAGGGCAAAGCCGTGGGTGGGCCAGTCGCCGGGAATCTGCCCCACTTGCCCACGATTCACCTCGCGCACCGAGAGCGTCACGGAGCCGCCGTGCTCGCTGAACTTCACCGCATTGGCCAGCAGGTTGTAGATGATCTGCTTGGTCTTTCGCAGGTCCAGTTCCAGCGCGCCGAAGTCGTCCGGGCTTTCGAGTTTCAACTGGATGCGCTGCAATGCGGCCTTTTCCCGCACGATCAGCAGGCTGTTGGCCAACAGGCCGGCCAACTCCACGGCTTCCAGTTCCAGGTCCATCATGCCGGCCTCGACCTTGGACAGGTCGAGGATGTCGTTGATCAGCGACAGCAAGTGCTGGCCGCTGGTGAAGATATCGCCGATGTACTCGCGCTGGATATCGCTCATGTCGCCCACCAGGCCGTCCTTGAGCGCCTCGGAAAAACCGATCACCGCATTCAGCGGCGTGCGCAGCTCGTGGGACATGGTGGCAAGGAACTCGGACTTCATGTGGCTGGCGTGTTCCAGCTCCAGGTTCTTCTCTTCCAGGGCGCGCTCAAAGCCTTTGCGTTGCGCCTCTTCCTGCTTGCGCGCGGTGTTGTCGGTGCCGATCAGCAGGTAGCCGATGATCGCGTCGTTGCGGTTGCGCAGGGCGGTCACCGACACCATGGCCGACAGGCGACTGTTGTCCTTGCGGATATAGGTCAGTTCGTAAATGTCTTCGATGCCCCGGGAGGCCTTGAACACCAGGGCCTCAAAGCCCGGCGTGATCGGTGTGTCCAGTTCCAGGCTGAGGGCGGCGGCGCGAGTGATCAGCTCGGCGGGGTCGGAAATGTCGGCCGGTGTGACGCGGTTCAGCACATCGGCGGCGGCATAGCCGAGCATGCGTTCGGCGCCGACGTTGAAGATCTGGATCACGCCTTTTTCGTCGGTGGCAATGCTGGAGAAGTAGGCGCTGTTGAAGATCGCGTCTTGCAAGGCGCCGGCCTTGAGCAGGGTTTTCTGGCGTTTGAATTCGACGATTTTTTCAGCCCGGGATTGCGGCTCCGCCGGGCTGTCGACTGAAGAGTTGTCCATGGTGCAGTGTTCCGTGAACTTCAGGCCCGACGCTGCCAAAGGCGGCGCCGCAGAGCATGCTCACAGAAGATCGCGCACGCGCGATGAGGAGGAGATGAGGTCTTTGGACGATAGCAGATAAACCGCAACCGACAGGGATCGTAGTGGCCAAACGCGGTGTTATTTTTAAAAAAACACTCAATCGGATAGGTGAAGGTGGAAAAACGGCGGTTTTATCTGCAATTAGTCACTCCAGGTCGCTGGGTGAACATTTATTCATCAGGTGAAACGTTTAATCAAACGATAAACGGCTGACGCAAGCGCTTGCGTAAGCAAATGTATCTGATTAGAGTCGGCAGCAATCAGGTCTGCCGATGACTGCCATCGGCAAACGCCCGAACACAACAATAATAAAACCAGGAGCTCAGTCATGAGCCTTGAACCCTTGCTTGAAATGCAGGGCATCAGCAAGACCTTCAACGGTCTGCGGGTGCTCAAGAACGTCAGCCTGAAGGTCTACCCCGGTGAAATCCACGCCTTGATGGGTGAGAACGGCGCCGGCAAATCGACCTTGATGAAGATCCTCTCCGGTGCCTACCAGGCCGATGATGGCGGCACCATCCGCATCGATGGCCAGCCCGTCGCCAGCTACAACCCAGCCTCCGCCAAAGCCCTCGGCATTGCCGTGATCTACCAGGAACTGAGCCTGTGTCCGAACCTCACGGTGGCCGAGAACATTTACCTGGGCCGTGAACTGCGCCGTGGCTGGACCATCGACCGCAAGGGCATGGAAGCCGGGGTGGCCGAGGTGCTGGCAAGGCTCGGTGCGGAGTTCCTGCCCACCACCCGCGTCGCCAGCCTGTCCATCGCCGAGCGCCAACTGGTGGAAATCGCCCGGGCCTTGCATGCCCACGCAAAAATCCTGGTGATGGACGAGCCCACCACGCCGTTGTCCTCCCGGGAGACCGACCGCCTGTTCGCGCTGATCAAACAGCTGCGCAGCCAGGGCCTGGCGATCATCTACATCAGCCATCGCATGGCGGAAATCTACGAGCTGTCGGACCGGGTCTCGGTGCTGCGGGACGGCGAGTACGTCGGCGAACTGGCGCGGGACGTGCTGTCGGCCGAAGTGCTGGTGAAGATGATGGTGGGCCGCGACCTGTCAGGTTTCTACAAGAAGGAACATGCGGCCTACGACCCCGGCCAGGTGGTGATGCGCGTGCGTGACATGGCCGACGGCAAGCGCGTGCGCAACTGCAGCTTTGACCTGCACGCCGGTGAAGTGCTGGGCATCGCCGGCCTGGTGGGCGCCGGGCGTACCGAACTGGCACGGCTGATCTTTGCCGCCGACCCACGCACCTCCGGCACCCTGGAGGTGGTCGGCAAAACCGTGACCCAACTGCGCAACCCGGCGGATGCGATTCGTGCCGGTGTCGTCTACCTCACCGAGGACCGCAAGGCCCAGGGTCTGTTTCTCGACATGAGCGTGGCCGACAACATCAACGTCTGTGCGTGTGTGCCGGATGCCCATGCCGGTGGCGTGCTCGACCGTGGCCACGCCGCACAACGCTCACGCGATGCGATCAAGTCCCTGTCGATCCGCGTGGCGTCGGGCAAGGTCAACGTCGGCGCGTTGTCCGGTGGCAACCAGCAGAAGGTGCTGCTGGCACGGCTGCTGGAGGTCAAGCCGCATGTGCTGATCCTCGACGAGCCCACCCGTGGCGTGGACATCGGCTCCAAATCCGAGATCTACCGCATCATCAACCAGTTGGCCAAGGCCGGCGTGGGCATCGTGGTGATCTCCAGCGAACTGCCGGAAATCATCGGCACCTGCGACCGCGTGCTGATCATGCGCGAAGGGCAACTGGTGGCCGAAGTGGGCGGGGCATCGGGGCTGGATATTTCCCAGGAGGCGATCATCGACCTCGCCACCGGCAGCGAACAGGTGGCCGCCCATGGCTAATTCAACGACAAGCAGGAGCAACACCATGACTGTGGCAACGATCGGCAAGGCTGAGCGTATTCGCGAACTGATGCGCACGGTGGGCATGTTGCCGGTGCTGGTGCTGCTGCTGGTGGGTTTTGCCCTGGCCAGCGAAAACTTCATGACGGTGCAGAACCTGTCGATCATCACCCAGCAGGCGTCGGTCAACGTGGTGCTGGCAGCGGGGATGACCTTTGTGATCCTCACGGCGGGCATCGACTTGTCGGTGGGAGCGATTCTTGCGGCTTCGGCTGTGGTTGCGTTGCAAGCGTCGATGTCACCGCAGTTCGGCATGTTCGGGATTGCCGCCGGGGTTGGCTTCGGCCTGTTGCTGGGCCTGGTCAACGGCGGCCTGATCGCCTTCATGCGCCTGCCGCCGTTTATCGTCACCCTGGGTGCTCTGACCGCCATGCGCGGTTTGGCACGCCTGTTGGCCGACGACAAAACCGTGTTCAACCCTGATTTGCCGTTTGCCTTTATTGGCAACGATTCGGTGCTGGGCGTGCCCTGGCTGGTGATCATTGCCGTGGCCGTGATTGCGCTGTCGTGGTTCATCCTGCGGCGCACGGTGATGGGGGTGCAAATCTACTCCGTGGGCGGCAACCCGGAAGCGGCGCGGCTGTCGGGGATCAAGGTGTGGAAGGTCCTGCTGTTCGTCTATGCCATGTCCGGTGCGTTGGCCGGGTTGGGCGCGGTGATGAGCGCGTCACGCCTGTTCGCCGCCAATGGCCTGCAGCTGGGGCAATCCTATGAGCTGGATGCGATTGCCGCAGTGATCCTCGGCGGCACCAGTTTTACCGGCGGCGTCGGCACCATCGGCGGCACGCTGATTGGCGCGCTGATCATCGCGGTATTGACCAACGGCCTGGTGCTGCTGGGCGTCTCGGATATCTGGCAGTACATCATCAAGGGCATCGTGATCATTGGCGCGGTAGCGCTGGATCGCTATCGCCAGTCCGGTGCGCGGACCTGATTTCACTCAAACAACAATCACAAGAGAGTCATCATGAACTTCAAACGCATGTTTCCTGTTGTCGCCTCCCTGGGCGTTGCCGTGTTGATGTCCCAGGCGGTGCAAGCCCGTGAACTGAAAGCCATCGGCATCAGCATGGGGTCCCTGGGCAACCCGTATTTCGTGACCCTGGCCGACGGTGCCACGGCGCGGGCCAAGGAGCTGAACCCGGCGGTGAAAGTCACCTCGGTGTCGGCCGACTATGACCTGAGCAAGCAGTTCTCGCAGATCGACAACTTCATCTCGTCCAAGGTCGACCTGATCCTGCTCAACGCCGTCGACCCGTCGGCGATGGCCTCGGCGATCAAGAAAGCCCGTGATGCCGGGATCGTGGTGGTGGCCGTGGACGTCGACGCCAAGGGCGTGAATGCCACGGTGCAGACCGACAACGTCGAGGCCGGCAAGCTCGCCTGCCAGTTCATCGTCGACAAACTGTCGGGCAAGGGCAATGTGATCATTCAGAACGGCCCGCAGGTCACCGCCGTGACCGATCGGGTCAAAGGCTGCCAAGCCGCGCTGGCCAGCGCCCCGGAGATCAAGGTGCTGTCGGACGACCAGGACGGCAAGGGCTCCCGCGAAGGTGGCTTGAACGTGATGCAGGGTTACCTGACGCGCTTCCAGAAAATCGACGGCCTGTTCGCAATCAACGACCCGCAAGCCATCGGCAGCGACCTGGCGGCCAAGCAACTGAAACGCAGCGGCATCATCATCACCTCCGTGGACGGCGCGCCGGACATCGAGAATGCCCTGAAGACCGACACCCTGATCCAGGCCTCCGCCAGCCAGGACCCATGGGCCATGGCCCAGACCGCCGTCAATGTCGGCAATGACATTCTCAATGACAAACAACCCGCCGAAGCGGTTACCCTGCTGGCGCCAAAATTGATAACCCGCGATAACGTCGGTTCCTACGCCGGTTGGTCAAGCAAGCATTAAAAGCACCCAGGAGTGAGCACCGTGGCAACCATGGAGGATGTGGCAAGAATTGCAGGGGTGTCGACGTCGACGGTTTCCCACGTCTTGAACGGCACCCGCAAGGTCAGCCCGGACACGGTGCAAGCGGTGCAGGACGCGATCCGGCAGGTGGGCTACATCCCCAACACGCTGGCGCGTTCCCTGGCGCGGTCCACCACCAATACGATTGGCGTGGCGATCTCGGCGCTGTCCAACCACTACTTCAGTGAAACGGTGCACGCGATTGAAACCGAGTGCGCCAAGCACGGCTACATGATGTTGTTTGTCGATACCCACGACGATCCCGAACAGGAACTGCGTGTGGTCACGGCGCTGCACCATCGGCGGGTGGACGGCATTCTGCTGGCGCCGTCTACCGGTTCGCTGGCCCTGGAATACCTGCAGGCCAATCAAGTGCCGGCGGTGCTGGTGGACCGGATGATGTGTGATCGTTTCGATCAGGTCGGGGTGGAAAATACCCTATCTACCCAGGCTTTGGTGGCGCACTTGATCGAGCATGGCCACCGGCGCATCGGCTTTATTTCCGGGCGGGCGGGGCTGGGCACTTCCGATGAGCGCGTGGCCGGCTATCAAGCCGCGTTGCAGGCGGCAGGGTTGGTGTTTGACCCGCAATTGCTGGTCAACGGTGGTTCCAGCAGCGAGCCGGCACGGCAAGCGACCGCGCAGTTATTGGCCCTGGCAACACCGCCCACGGCAATCATGGCGGGCAACAACCTGATGACCCTGGGTGCGATGCACGCCTTGCGTGATGCGAATATCGACGTGCCCGGGCAGATGGCCCTGGTGGGCTTCGATGATTTTGACTGGGCGGATTTCTTCGTGCCACGCCTGACCCTGATCGCACAGCCGGTCCAGGAACTCGGCGCCCGGGCGGTCAACCTGCTGCTTGAGCGCATGGCGTCGCCCAAGCGTAAAACACACAGCGTGCGGCTCGCGCCCACCCTGAAGATTCGTAACTCATGCGGCTGCCCCTGATATGAACAACGCGGTTTCCCTTGGCATTGATCTCGGCACTTCGGAACTCAAGGCGATCCTGATGGACGCGCAAGGCAACGTCCTCGCCCATACGGGCGCGCGGCTGACGGTCTCGCGCCCGCATGCAGGCTGGTCCGAGCAGGCGCCTGAGGATTGGTGGCAAGCATGCCTGAAGGCCCTGGACCAACTGCGCACTGATCAGCCGGATGCCTACGGCCGTGTCGGCTGCATCGGGTTGTCCGGGCAGATGCACGGGGCGGTGTTGCTGGGGCAAGACGACCGGGTGTTGTACCCGGCGATTCTCTGGGATGACTCCCGTGCCATGGCCCAGGCAGAAGCCTTGGGCAGTGAGTTTGCCGACGTCACCGGCAGCTTGCCGATGGCCGGTCTCACGGCGCCCAAGCTGCTGTGGTTGCAGGAGCATGAACCGGCGGTATTCAGCGCCATTGATTGCGTGCTGTCGCCCAAGGATTACCTGCGCCTGCGCTTGAGTGGTGAGCGCGTGAGTGATGTGTCCGATGGTGCGGGGACGCTGTGGCTGGATGTGGCCAACCGTGAATGGTTTGAACCGATGCTGCAGGCCACGGGTTTGCGGTTGGCGCAGATGCCACGGCTGGTAGAAGGTGGCGCGGCCAGTGCTTGTTTGAATGCGGCTGCGGCGGGGCGACTGGGCTTGGCCGAGGGCCTGGTGATTGCCGGCGGTGGCGGGGACAACCCGGTGGCGGCGGTGGGCATAGGGGCGGTGAATGCGGGTGATGCGTTTATCACGTTGGGGACGAGTGCGGCCATCGTGGCGATTACTGATCACTCGGCGGGGAATCCGGCGAGTGCGGTGCATGGTTTTTGTCATGCGTTGCCTGGACGTTGGTACACCATGGGGGCGATGCTGGCCGGGGCCAGTTGCTTGCGGTGGGTGACACGGTTGACGGGGTCGGTTGATGAGCAGGCGTTGCTGGATCGGGTGCAGGCCGAGTGGCCGATCGGGCAGGGCGTGCCGGTTTCCAATCCGTTGTTTTTGCCGTATTTGGCGGGGGAGCGCACGCCCCATAACGACCCGTTGTTGCGGGGTGGTTTCATGAGCCTGGGGCATGACTGCACGCCGGCCATGCTGGGGTATGCGGTGATGGAGGGCGTCGGGTTCGGGTTGCTGGATGCATTGAATGCAGTGCAGTCGGCCGGGGCCACGGTGGGGGCTTGTGCGTTGGTGGGTGGTGGGGCGCGCAGTGAGTATTGGGCGCAGTTGTTGGCCAATATTCTTGGGCGGGAGATTTATACGTTGCATGGCAGTGAGTTGGGGGCGTGTATTGGGGCGGCGAAGTTGGGGTTCCTGTCGAGCGGCCAGGGTGCGGCGCTCTTGCAGGCGGGGATGCCGGTGAAGCAACGGTTTTTCCCGGACGGCGCTCAACAGGCTGTTTTGCAGGCGCGATATTTGAAGTTTCGGGGGTTGTTGGGGGCGGCTAAGGCTTTGCACGATTAGGGAGGTTTTGGGTGTATATCCGTTATTTGGGTAACGGCTGCTATTGGTTCC
>NZ_JACAPN010000075.1:0-13510 GCF_013385665.1 Pseudomonas sp. D4002 | reverse complement strand
GTAAACCGGCAGGACGCCGATTTAGCCGCGCCGGGCCATGGATGGCCCGTCGCGGCGGCCCGCGGAGCCGTGCCGGAGTGCGGGCATGCCGAGCCTAGGCGAGGCACCGAGTGGTGGGGCAAAGCGTTTTTTGGTTACTTTTTTAGGCGTTTGTAAAAAAGTGACCCGCTGTAAGAGCGGAACCATAAGTGGCCATTACCGCAGCAACGGATATGTACACAAATCAAAAAATCCAAAACAAAAAAAAGGCGACCGAAGTCGCCCAAAATGCCTTGCGTGCTCATGTATCCGAAAAGACCTAAGGCCTCTTACGCTTATTAGCGTCTTTCCAGATAAAAATTCCAAACCCTACAAAGAACATCACCATGAGGCCAACCGTTAGCACTCCGGCAAACACCACATTATCGAAAAACATGACCGGCCTCCTGCACTTGCCCTGTTGCGATAGGGCTAAGTTAACCAAGAAGACGAAAGAAGAAATTGACGAGGATCAATGTCGCCCGCGACGGAGCGTAAAGAAGGGAAATAACTGACCTGCATCAAACGATGCAGGCTATATCAACGCTTTTTCGGTTTGCTTTTCGGCTTTTTCTTGGGCTTCCCCAACGGCATCGCCTGTTCAAACGCCTGGCGCACTTCATTCAGTCGCTTGTCATTCAGATCATGAACACGTTTGGCCCGTTCGGCATTCAGGTCAATCAGCTTGTCATCGTCACTCATGGCTTGGCTTACGTAATGGCTTGGATGCCCCAATAATGCGTCCTGCGCCAATCCCGCGTAAACAAAATCGATGTCATCCCGCGCATTTGCCCGCAAAATCCCCCCATCCCAACCCTCACACAGAGCGTTCGACGTGGCACTGCACAAGGACCTTCCCCCACTCCTGGCCCTGCGCGCCTTTGAGGCCGTGGCCCGGCATTTGAGTTTTATCAAGGCCGCCGCCGAGCTGTCAGTGACCCAAAGCGCCCTCAGCCATCAAGTGCAGAAACTCGAACAGCATTTGGGCAAACCGCTGTTTATCCGACGCACCCGCGCCATCGATCTGACCGAAGACGGCCAACACTACTACGACCAGATCCGCCCCGCCCTCGACACCATCGCCGCCGCCACCCGCCAGCAGCAAACACCGCCCGCCACCAGCGTACTGCGCGTCGGCCTGCTCGCCTCGTTCGCCACCTTGTGGCTGGCACCGCGCCTGGCGGGGTTTCTCAGCCGCTACCCACACATCCAGGTGGAGTTGGTGCCGGCGATTCAGCTGGCAGATGTCGCCGCCGCCGAGGTCGACCTGGCGATTCGCTACGGCAAGGGCGACTGGACCGACGTGCAGGCCACGCGCCTGATGAGCGAAACACTGTCACCCGTTTGCAGCCCGGCGTTCAAGGCCAGCCAACTGGCCAATGGCCCGCTGCTGATGGCCACCTCGCACCGCCCTTTCGAGTGGACCGACTGGTCCCGGCATTATCAGGTGGATGTGGAGCACTACCCCAAGGCGCTGCTGCACGACTACAACATCGTGGTCGAAGCCGCCGTCGCCGGCCAGGGCATCGCCATGGGCCGCCACCGCCTGATCGAACGCAGGCTCAAGGAAGGCACATTGGTGGAGGCCTTCGACTGGCCGCCCTATCAAAGCGAGATCGGTTACTGGCTGATTGCCCCGCATGGCGAAACCAGCACGGCGGCCGCTTGTTTCAGTGAATGGCTGCGGGAAATCTGTGCCGACGCATGAGTTATTTCGATACGTCGAGTTAAATCTATCCGTTTGTCGGCGAAAATCGCCCCGCCCATGCTGAAGACTCTTTCCAAGAGGATTCACCATGAGCCACTCCATCTCACAACGCGTACAAGCCCTCGGCCTGAGCCTGCCGACACCCAGCCAGCCGATTGCCAACTACGTCAATTACGTGATCAGCCAGAACCAGCTGTTCATCTCCGGCCAAATCCCGCTGCTGGACGGCAAACCGACTTACATCGGAAGACTCGGCGAATCCATCAGCGAAGACGAAGGCGCCAAGGCCGCCGAACTCGCGGCGCTGGGCCTGCTGGCACAATTAAGCGATGCCCTGGGCGATGACCTGTCGCGACTGGTGCGCATCATTCGGTTGGGCGTATTTATCGCCAGCAGCGGTGATTTCCACCGCCAGGGTGCAGTCGCCAATGGCGCTTCGAACTTGCTGGTCAACGCCCTCGGCGACAAAGGCCGGCATGCCCGTACGGCCGTGGGCGTCGCCAGCTTGCCGGGCGGCGTAGCCGTGGAGATCGACGCGATTTTCGAGTTGCAGCCGTGACTGCGCTGTCCCTGACCGAGGTCCGGGAGCTGCGGGACGAAACGCCGGGCTGCCAGTCCGGCATCGTCCACTTCAACCACGCCGGGGCCTCCCTGCCCAGCCAAGGGACGCTTGATGCAATCATTGACCAGTTGCAGCGCGAAGCCCGCGACGGCCCGATGGAGGCCGGCGAACACGGCGCACTGCTGACAGAAAAAGCCCGTCGCGCCGCCGCGCAACTGCTCAATGCGCCCGTGTCATCGATTGCCTTCGCCAGCAGTGGCTCGACCGCCTGGAGCATGGCGTTCCAGGCGTTGGGCCCGTGGCAGCCAGGCGACCGCATTCTGGTGGGCCGCCACGAATGGGGCGGCAACCTGGCGAGCATGCAGACGGCCGTGCAATCGGGTGCACAAGTAGAAGTGATCCCCTGCGATGAAACCGGCGCGGTATCCATCGCCGGCCTGGAAGCCATGCTCGACGCCCGGGTGCGGTTGATCGACCTGACCTGGCTCCCCGCCAACAGCGGCTTGATCAACCCGGCCGAGGCCATCGGCGCGTTGGCCAGGCGTCATGGCATTGCCTATTTCATCGACGCCGGGCAAGCCATCGGTCAGGTGCCGGTGGATGTGCAAGCGCTGCACTGCGATGTGCTCAAGGGCGCCGGGCGCAAGCATCTGCGCGGCCCACGGGGGACCGCCCTGCTCTATGTGCGGCCGGATTTTCTCGAGCGCTTGAACCCGGCCCAACGCGATGTGTTTTCGGCGCCCTGGAGCCCTGCGGGATTTGACTTGCGCAACGACGCCCGGCGCTTTGAAACCAGCGAAGTGTCATTGGCCTTGCTGGCAGGCCTGGGCAATGCGTTGCTGGAGGTCAATCGATTGGGGGTCGAGCGGGTCCGCGAGACGGTCCGGCTGTTAAGCGACACAATCCGTGAACAATTGCGCCGAATCGACGGGATTACCTTGCATGACCTGGGAACCAGCGCAAACCAGTCCGGCCTGATCGCGTTCAACCTGGCCGGCTGGGACGCCTTCGAGCTCAAGCGCCGCCTGGGCCTCAAGCGGATCAACATCGGTGCCAATGGCGTGCCCTACACTCCACTGGACATGCAGGCCCGCGAGCTGGACAGCGTGGCGCGAATCTCCGTGAGCTACCTCAATACGGCGCAAGACATCGAGCAACTGATCGCCGCCCTGCGCGAACTGCGGGATTAAACCTCGACGTCCACCCACAAGCCTTGCCGTGGTGCGTCTTCAATCAACGGCACCACCGGCACGGTGTTGTCGGCGTTGAGTTCGTCACCGGGAACAGCCAGGTGCTCCTGCGAGTCTTCATCGGCTTCGCGGCGACGCTTTTGCTGTTCCTGCTGGCGACGTTGCTCCTCGCGCAGCAGCAAAGCCGCTTCCTCGGGATCGCGCTTTTGCAAGTCGATGGTACTTTCGTTGGAGCCTGGCTGAACCGGCGCCACGGGCGGGATATCCGGCTTCTGGCGCACCGGGTCAAGCTGCGACGTGACCGGCACAACACTCAAGGGCAGCATGGGTGGCAGCATATTATTAGTCTCCTGTTCAGCAGACTGTCGGCTGCGTGGGTGACGACTTGAGCGTCAAGCCGCCAACTTGTGAACCAATCGTCATCTATCCGACGAAGATACCGCCCTTTTTCTTGCCGCTTGTAGCTTAAAGCTCGAAGCTGCACCTATTCCTTTTGGTCTGGAAGCCGTGTTCCGTTAGAATAGTCGGCTTTTTCACGGCGGGAGTCAGGCAGCATGGCGCAGCAGTATCAACCGGGGCAACGCTGGATTAGTGACAGCGAAGCAGAGCTGGGGTTAGGCACCGTTCTGGCACAGGACGGCCGCTTGTTAACCGTGCTCTATCCGGCCACTGGCGACACTCGCCAGTATGCGCTACGGAATGCGCCCCTCACTCGCGTGAGGTTTTCGCCGGGTGACACCATCACCCATTTCGAAGGCTGGAAAATGACCGTGCAAGAAGTCGACGACGTCGACGGCCTGCTGGTCTACCACGGCCTCAATGGGCAAAACGAGCAGGTCACCCTGCCGGAAACCCAGCTCTCGAACTTCATCCAGTTCCGCCTGGCCAGCGACCGTCTGTTCGCCGGCCAGATCGACCCGCTGCCCTGGTTCTCCCTGCGCTACCACACCCTGGAACACACCAGCCGCCAGTTGCAGTCCTCGCTCTGGGGCCTGGGCGGCGTGCGTGCGCAACCGATCGCGCACCAACTGCACATCGCCCGTGAAGTTGCCGACCGTATCGCGCCGCGGGTTCTGCTGGCGGACGAAGTGGGCCTGGGCAAGACCATCGAAGCCGGCCTGGTGATCCATCGCCAGTTGCTGTCGGGTCGCGCCAACCGCGTGTTGATCCTGGTGCCGGAAAACCTCCAGCACCAGTGGCTGGTGGAAATGCGCCGCCGCTTTAACCTGCAGGTCGCACTGTTCGACGAAGAGCGCTTTATCGAAAGCGATGCCACCAACCCGTTCGAAGACACCCAGCTCGCGCTGGTCGCCCTGGAATGGCTGGTGGACGACGAGAAGGCCCAGGACGCGCTGTTCGCGGCCGGCTGGGACCTGCTGGTGGTCGACGAAGCGCACCACCTGGTCTGGCACGAAGAAAAAGCCAGCCCCGAGTACTCGCTGGTGGAACAACTGGCCGAAGTGATCCCGGGCGTGCTGCTGCTCACTGCAACCCCTGAGCAACTGGGCCAGGACAGCCACTTCGCGCGCCTGCGCCTGCTGGACCCGAACCGTTTCCACGACCTGCACGCCTTTCGCGCCGAGAGCGAAAACTATCGCCCGGTGGCCGAAGCCGTCCAGGAGCTGCTGGACAAGGGCCGTCTCTCGCCCGCCGCCCACAAGACCATCCAGGGCTTCCTCGGCGACGAAGGCGAAGCGCTGCTGACCGCCGTCAACGATGGCGACGCCGAAGCCAGTGCCCGCCTGGTCCGCGAACTGCTGGACCGCCACGGTACCGGCCGCGTGCTGTTCCGCAACACCCGCGCCGCGGTGCAAGGCTTCCCGGAGCGCAAGCTGCACGCCTACCCGCTGCCGTGCCCGGACGAATACCTCGAACTGCCCCTGGGCGAGCACGCCGAGCTGTACCCGGAAGTCAGCTTCCAGTCGCAGCCGGATGTGGATGAAGAACAACGCTGGTGGCGTTTCGACCCGCGCGTGGAGTGGCTGATCGACCAGCTGAAGATGCTCAAGCGCACCAAAGTCCTGGTGATCTGCGCCCACGCCGAAACCGCCATGGACCTGGAAGACGCCCTGCGCGTGCGCTCCGGCATCCCGGCCACGGTGTTCCACGAGGGCATGAACATCCTCGAGCGCGACCGCGCTGCCGCCTACTTTGCGGACGAAGAATTCGGCGCCCAGGTGCTGATCTGCTCGGAAATCGGCAGTGAAGGCCGCAACTTCCAGTTCTCCCACCACCTGGTGCTGTTCGACCTGCCGTCCCACCCGGACTTGCTGGAACAACGGATCGGCCGTCTGGACCGGATCGGCCAGAAACATGTGATCGAACTGCACGTGCCGTACCTGGAAACCAGCCCGCAAGAGCGCCTGTTCCAGTGGTACCACGAGGCGCTGAACGCGTTCCTCAACACCTGCCCGACCGGCAACGCCTTGCAGCACCAGTTCGGCCCGCGCCTGCTGCCGCTGCTGGAAAACGCCGACGACGGCGAGTGGCAAGGGCTGATCGACGAAGCCCGTGCCGAGCGCGAGCGCCTCGAAGCCGAACTGCACACCGGCCGCGACCGTTTGCTGGAGCTCAACTCCGGCGGCGCTGGCGAAGGTGATGCGCTGGTGGAAGCGATCCTTGAGCAAGACGACCAGTTCACCCTGCCGATCTACATGGAAACCCTGTTCGACGCCTTTGGCATCGACAGCGAAGACCATTCGGAAAACGCGCTGATCCTCAAACCCAGCGAAAAAATGCTCGACGCCAGCTTCCCCCTGGGCGACGACGAAGGTGTGACCATCACCTACGACCGTAACCAGGCGCTGTCGCGCGAAGACATGCAGTTCATTACCTGGGAACACCCGATGGTGCAGGGCGGCATGGACCTGGTGCTGTCCGGTTCCATGGGCAACACCGCCGTGGCGCTGATCAAGAACAAGGCGCTCAAGCCGGGCACCGTGTTGCTGGAACTGCTCTACGTCAGCGAAGTGGTTGCTCCGCGTTCGCTGCAGTTGGGCCGTTACCTGCCACCGGCGGCACTGCGTTGCCTGCTGGATGCCAATGGCAATGACCTGTCGGGCCGCGTGTCGTTCCTGACCTTGAATGACCAGTTGGAAAGCGTGCCGCGGGCCAGCGCCAACAAGTTCGTGCAGGCCCAGCGCGACCAGCTGACGCCGCGGATCAACGCCGGTGAAGAGAAGATCGCCCCGCGTCACGCCGAGCGTGTGGCCGAGGCTCAACGGCGCCTGGCGGCGGATACCGAGGAAGAACTGGCGCGCCTGACCGCGTTGCAAGCGGTCAACCCGACCGTGCGCGACAGCGAACTGGTTGCCCTGCGCCAACAGCGCGAGCAAGGCCTGGCGATGCTCGACAAGGCGGCGCTGCGACTGGAAGCGATTCGGGTATTGGTCGCGGGCTAACTTCGCCGCCCTACCCTGACAAACAAAAAGGCCCGCGCAATGCGGGCCTTTTTTATTCACTGTAGACATCGTTGTTATTGATGACCTCTTCGCGAGCAAGCCCGCTCCCACATTTGACCGAGTTCCATCTTGAGAATGCGGTCAAATGTGGGAGCGGGCTTGCTCGCGAAGGCGTCACCTCGATCTCAGGCAGTAACCGCCCTGGCCGGCACCTCCGCCACCCCCAACCCATCCTTCATCCGCTGGGCATCGCGCACAAAACTGCGGGACGCCTGGAACAGAAACAGCATGGTCAAAAACAGCGCCACCGGAATCAGGTACATGGCGTCATGCAGTCCCACCGCCTTGTAAGCCTCGGTCATCTGCTGGGCACCGTCGGCATACATCGCCGAATGGGCAAAATGATCCGACAACCCGCCCACCACAATCGGCCCCATGCCCCCGCCCAGCAAATACAAGCCGGCGAAGAACAATGCCATCGCCGTCGCCCGCAGGCGCGGCTCGACCACGTCCTGGATCGCCGTGTACACGCAGGTGTAGAAGTTATAGGCAAACAGCCAGCCGACACTGAACAGCGCCACAAACACACCAATCTCGATCCGCCCCGCGTGCAACGCCCAGGCAGTGGTCACTGTAGAGATAATCAAACTGCACGCCGCGAACAGCAGCCGGCCGTTAGCGATGCGTTGATGGATCTTGTCGGCAATCCAGCCGCCCAGGGTCAGGCCCACCAGGCCGGTAATACCGACGATGACACCGGTGGCGACTGCCGCATCCTGCAACGGCAGCAGGAAATAGCGCTGCAGCATCGGCACCAGGAACGAGTTGCAGGCATAGGTGGCGAAGTTGAAGCACAACCCGGCCAGCACCAGCCAGAGGAATGTCGGCACCGCCAGCACCCGGCGAATCGGCCGGTCGACTTTCTCCTGGGAGACTTGCACGGCTTCCGCCGCGCCGCGCTTGGGTTCCTTGATGTAGAACATGAACACCGCAAGGATCAGCCCCGGCACCGCGGCAATAAAGAACGGCGCACGCCAGCTGTCGAACGCCTTGACCATCGCACCAATGGTGAAGAAGGCCAGCAACAGGCCCAAGGGCAGGCCCAGCATGAAGATCCCCATGGCCCGGGCACGGCGGTGGGCCGGAAACAGGTCACCGATCAGCGAGTTGGCCGCCGGCGCATAACTGGCCTCGCCGATACCGATGCCCATGCGCACCAGCAAAAAGGTCCAGAAGCTGCCCACCAAACCATTGACCGCTGTCAGGCCACTCCACGCCGCCAGGCCCCAGCCCATGAGTTTGCTGCGCGAGCCAGTATCGGCCAGGCGCCCCAGCGGCAAGCCGGCAATTGCATAAACAATGGTGAACGCGGTACCGATGATCCCGAGCTGGAAGTCGCTGAGGTGCCATTCCATGCGGATCGGCTCGATGATGATCGCGGGAATGGTGCGGTCGAAAAAGTTGAACAGGTTGGCCAGGAACAACAGGAACAGAATGCGCCAGGCATTCGCCGCTTGGGTCGAGTTCTGCATGGGTCCGTCTCTTTTATTGTTATGTGAGCCGCGATGCCAGACGCATCCTGAGCCCGGAACCTGCAATCTAGTCAGCCTCGTGGGGATTGTCTGTAATGATTCGTAAGTCTGATGTCACTCCATCGGGCGACCCGGGCGGTCATCCCTAATCATTTGGTTCTAGTTGTTTATAAACTCATCGCTAAATGATTAGAAGCAATCTGCCATCAATCCTTGTAACTCGCTCACGCTCTCTATACTGAAAGACGCAGTCAGACTAAAACTCTGTGACGGGACATGCTATGGAATGGCTTGGTTTGCATTTTTTTACCGACCTTCCGGACAGTGGGCACTTATTACTCAATTGCAGTCATAACCCCTTTCTGGTGCTACTGGCGTATGTAGTGGCGTGTGCAGCGGGCTTCGGCACCCTGGACATGGCCGAGCGGGTCGGCCATGTCGACAACCCCAAGGCTCAACGGCACTGGCGCTGGGTAGGCGCGGGCTGCCTGGCAGGCGGCATCTGGTCGACCCACTTCATCAGCATGCTGGCCTTCCAGGCGCCTATCGCGATTCACTACGAATTGATCATGACGTTCGCCTCGCTGCTGATCGCCCTGATCGCGGCGCTGTTCGCCATGCAAACCCTCAGTCATCCTAGGCTGCGCGCCCACCAATATGTGCTGGCGTCGGTGTGGATGGGGCTGGGTATTGCGCTGATGCACTACGTGGGCATGTCGGCCATGCGCTCCGAGGCGGGCGTGTATTTCGAGACTGGCTTGTTCCTCGCCTCTGTGTTGATCGCGATCGGCGCCAGCCTGGCGGCGTTGCTGCTGTCGCTGTACCTGCGCAACGGCACCGGCATGTTCCATCAATTGCTCAAGTACGCGGCCAGCCTGGTGCTTGGCGCGGGCATTATCAGCATGCACTTCACCGGCATGGCGGCCATGCAGCTGCTGGTACCCGAAGACCTCGTACAGTCGGCACTGCCGGTGGACAACAACCCGGTCCAACTGGGGCTGCTGGTGGCGGTCATCGCCCTGCTGGTGATTGGCAGCAGCATCAGTGCTGCCCTCGCGGACAAGAAGCTGCAACACAAGGAAACCGACCTGCGCCGGGTCAACGCCCTGCTCACCGAACTGGACCAGGCCCGCGCCTCGCTGCAACAGGTGGCGCATTACGATGCCCTGACCACCCTGCTCAACCGCCGTGGTTTCAACCAGATCTTCGCCGAGAAACTCGCGGAAAAAACCGCCACCGACGGCATGCTGGCGGTGATCTTCCTGGATATCGACCACTTCAAGCGCATCAACGACAGCCTCGGCCATGACGCCGGCGACGAACTGCTGACGGTGCTGGCCGGCCATATCAAAAGCTCGGTGCGCAGCCATGACGACGTGGTCGCGCGGTTTGGCGGTGACGAATTCTGCATCCTGATCAGCATCCATCATCGCGATGAAGCGCGGCACATGGCCCAGCGCATCATGCAGAAAATGAAAGACCCCATCGAACTGGCCGGCCGGCGCATGGTGATGACCACCAGCATCGGCATCAGCCTGTTTCCCGAAGACGGCAAAACCAGCGAAGAGCTGCTGAAGACCGCTGACCTGGCGCTGTATCAGTCCAAGGATGCCGGGCGTAACAGCCTGAACTTCTTCAGCTCCAACCTGAAAACCCGGGCCTTCCTGGAACTGCAGCTGGAAGAGGAACTGCGCGCCGCACTGCGGGGCAAGAACGAGTTGGTGCTGTTTTACCAACCGATACTTGACCTGAAAAAAGGCAGGGTCACGCGCCTCGAAGCCCTGGTGCGCTGGCAACACCCCCAACATGGCCTGCTGACCCCGGACCGGTTCATCGGCATTGCCGAAAGCAACGGGCTGATTGCCGAACTGGATCACTGGGTGCTGCGCCAGGCCTGCCACGACCTGAGCCTGCTGTCGGAGCAAGGCCACACTGAATTGGTCATGGCCGTGAACTGCTCGGCCCTCAACCTGACGCGTGACGAGTTGGCCGATGAGATCGAAAACGCCCTGCGCTTCGGCGGGATCGCGGCCAATCGCCTGGAACTGGAAGTGACCGAGAACGCGCTGATGGGCAATATCAGCAGCACCCTGGCATTGCTGCGGCAAATCCGCGCCCTGGGCGTGTCGCTGTCCATCGACGACTTCGGCACCGGCTACTCGTCCCTCGCCTACCTTAAGCGCCTGCCGTTGAACACCTTGAAAATCGACCGTTCATTTATCCAGGATATCCCCAAGTCGAACGCCGACATCGAGATCGTCCAGGCCATTATCGGCATGGCCCACACCCTGCACCTGCAGGTGGTGACAGAGGGCGTGGAAACCCTGCAACAATTTGAAGTGGTGCAAAAACACGGCTGTGATTTTGTTCAGGGTTACCTGCTCAGCGCTGCGGTGCCGTTGAGTGATATCAGCGCGGTGATCAACAGCCTGGACCAGAACAACATGTTCAGCCTCCTGGGCCTGACGGGGGGTGACCCCGCGCCGAAAGATCCGCCTTCGGGTCGTGCGGGCCCGGCGTCCATCGTTCGGCCAATTCGCTGAATATGGGGGCGGGCTTGCTCGCTCCCACATATTTGGCAAATCGCCATCATTTCACTAAAGAACTCCGACGAACGGCCGATTCATCAGAGTCCGGCCAGGCTTTCCCCTTAAAACCCTAGGGTTAAACCCTATCGCCCAAGACCCGGACGCACTGTAAAGTCGCGATCTCTCATTCTGTGATGGCTATTTGATACTTACTCAGCCATCCGTCCAGGCACATGGCGCACAATGACTTCTAAAAATAACTCTGCCACTGCGGTATCCGACGTGTTGCTGACAGCCCCTGCGGAAAAACCCTCAGGTTCAAAGTCATTGAGCACCGCCCGCCCACTGGCCACCCAGCAGTACCTGTACTTCACCGAAACCAACACCGACCGCATCCTCGACAACCTCGACGGCCTGCGCGACATGGTGTTCCCGCGCGCACCGCACCTGGAAGTCGACGGTGAACTGCGCAATGAGCAGGAATTCCCCTCGGTGTGCCTGATCGGCCTGGGCCGCTGTGGCTCCAACATTGCCCTGGATGTGGCAGAGCTGGTGTACAACGCCCGCAAGTTCTACCTCAACGAATTCAGCAACGAAGACAAATCCACCGACAAGGGCTACCGCCCCGCCCAGTGGATTCGCAACAACCTGCGCCTGGGTTCGAACAAGGGCACCAAACCGGTGTTCCTGGTCGAGCCGCTGGTGATGCTGGGCGACCTGGACAAGGACATTGCCGGGCGCATCCGTTTCTCGCGCAAGGGTGAGAAAAGCGGTTTCCTGCGGGACTACAGCAAGATGAAAATCATGGACCTCTCGGAAGTCCATGCCGGCGGCGCCGGTAACGCGCCGATCCTCGGCCAGTACCTGGCCAAGATCATCCTCAACAAAGACACCCAACGTTTTTCCAGCCCCGACTGGAAGATGATCCACTCGTACCTGATCGACTCCTGCGGCATCAAGGCCAACCAGTCGCGCCTGTACTTCTCGATCTTCAGCGCCGGCGGCGGTACCGGTTCAGGCATGGCCTCGGAGTTCGGCCTGGCCCAGCAGCACTCGTACATGAACAAGACGTTCGACACCAAGCCCGCCGATGAACATGACAGCAAAAGCGGTCACGCCTTCGTGTTCGAGCCGATCTTCACCAGCGGGATTTGTGTGCTGCCGAACATCTCCGATCACCGCAGCGAAATGTCCGAGGCGCTGCACATCAACGCCGGGCGGCTATTGTGCAAATACCTGTCGGAAGAATGGGACTTCTCGTACAACTTCGACAATGAAGACAGCAGCGAAGCCAGCGTGAAAGGCCGTATCCGACCGTGGAACGCGATGATGCTGATCTCCAACGACATCATGCGTTACGCCGAGGAAAGCGATGACGGCAACATCCAGAACATTGATGTCAATGCCATGGAAAAGCACGCCAACCAGTACATCTCGCAGCAGATCTTCAACATTCTGACGGCCCAGGCGGTTACCACCGACTACGACCAGAACTATTTTCGTCGCGCCGGGATCGACATTGGCGAGACCATCCGCCTGGATGCCAACGACCTGTTCATGAGCCTGGCCGGCCCGGTAGCGATTGCCTATGCCGAATCGGTGGTGCCGGAAACGCCGGCGCCTTCGAGCGACAAGTTCAAGGTGTTCGAAAAAGAGCCGCAGCGGCTGAACATCGACGACTTGTTTTTCCGTTCCATTGATCTGCCGCACTTCAACAAGGTGACCCAGGCGATCGAAGGCATCAGCCTGTTGCCGATTGAGTCCAAGCGGTACAAGGCCTCCCTGGAGCAGTACAAGAATTCCGGCTATGACGCGGCGGCGTTGCATGACTTGCACTTCTTCAAGAACTGCTCGTCGGTGGTGTCGATTGTGTCGTTGCCCAAGGATTACAAGCTGTCCTATATGGACCTGAATCGCCTCAAGACGCACCTCAACAGCCTGTTTCCCAATACGACGCTCAAACGGTATGCGCTGGTGATCGGGGCGTCGGCCAACTTGTCGCTCACGACCTTGATCGCTAAAAGCCCGTGCCTGTCGGATGATTTTTTGACGTTGATCGTGGCATTTATCAAGCGCTGTTTTGCGCGTAATCCGTATCGGTTTGATGACACCTTGGATAATTCGATCCTGGATTTCATCATCCATGAGGATTTTGATGAAGACCGGATTGATGAGCTGCTCAACGAGTTCGAGAACCCGGCGAAGATCCTGGATACCAACTGGTATGCGATCAAGCCGATGTACGAGAAGAAGTATCGTGAGTTGATCAACGACAAGGACAAGTTTGTGTCGATCAACGATATTCGTCTGTCGCGGGATTGTGTGAAGAAGGCGATCAAGTACCTGCGTGAGATTTATCGTCACCGGATTGGGAAGACCAAGGTTATTTCGCTGAATAACCATACCGGGAAGACGGCGTAGGCTTTGTTGCTGAGGTGGGGTGTATATCCGTTATTCAGGTAACGGCGACTTATGGTTCCGCTCTTACAGCGGCTCACTTTTGGCAAACGCCCGGAATGCCGGCCCAGCCAAAAGTAAAAGGTCTTTGCCCCGCCACTCGGTGCCTCGCTT
>NZ_JACAPN010000074.1:0-2801 GCF_013385665.1 Pseudomonas sp. D4002 | reverse complement strand
CTGTAAGAGCGAAACCATAAGTGGCCGTTACCGCAGCAACGGATATATACCCAAACCCAACCAACACCCAACCACTACTCCGCACTACGCTGCGTATGACTCGATACAAACTGCCGAAACCGCTCCGTCGGCAACCCCTCAAACAACTCCGCCGGGGTGCCCTGGGCATCAATCAACCCATTGGCCATAAACACCACCCGATTAGACACATGCCGCGCAAACCCCATCTCATGGGTCACCACCAACATGGTCCGCCCTTCCTCGGCCAGCGACCGCATCACCCGCAACACCTCCCCCACCAACTCCGGGTCCAGCGCCGACGTCGGCTCATCAAACAACATTACTTGCGGGTTCATCGCCAACGCCCGGGCAATCGCCACCCGCTGCTGCTGCCCACCCGACAAATGCGCCGGGTAATAATCACGGCGATCATAAAGCCCCACCTTGTGCAGCAGTTGCTCAGCTTCCTCCACACACTCGGCCTTCGAACGCTTGAGCACCCGCATCGGCCCCTCGATGACATTTTGCAAAACCGTCATATGCGACCACAGGTTAAAACTCTGGAACACCATGCCCAGCTTGCTGCGCATGGTCTCCACCTGCCGCGTGCTGCCAGGCAACAACCGACCGTTGCGCTGGCGCTTGAGCTCGATGGTTTCGCCGTCGAGCACAATACTGCCCTCGTCCGGGGTTTCCAGCAGGTTGATACAACGCAGGAAAGTGCTCTTGCCCGAACCGCTGGCACCGAGGATGGAAATCACGTCACCTTTGTGAGCCTCCAGCGAGATCCCCTTGAGAACCTGTGCCGAACCGAAAGCCTTGTGAATGTTGTTAACCGTAAGGGCGCTCTGAATCTGAGTACTCATGACAAGCTCCGCTGCAATCAGGAATGAGAAATAGGTTCGGGGGTTTGCTTGACCGGCACGTCTTTCGGCCGCTCACGCAGATGGGGCGACAGACGATGTTCAATCCAGGCCACCACACGCACCACCAGGAAATTCAGGATCAGGTAGATCAACGCCGCACAAATGAACACTTCCATGGTGCGGTAGGTACGCTGGATGATTTGTTGCGCCACGCCGGTGACGTCCCACACGGTGACCAGGCTGGCCAGCGCGGTGGACTTGACCAGCAAGATGGCCTCGGTGGAATAGGCCGGAAGCGCCTGGCGCAAGGTGACGGGGCCGATCACTCGCCACAGCAGGGTCCAACGCCCCATGCCTACCGCCTGCCCCGCTTCGATCTGCCCTTGAGGCACGCTCAGCAGGCCACCGCGAATGATTTCAGCGGTGTAACCGGCGGTGCACAGCGCCAGGGAGACCACGGCGCAGCCATAAGGCGACCTCAACACCACCCACAGGAAGCTGTCGCGAATCGCCGGGAACTGCCCCAGGCCGTAATAGATCAGGAACATCTGGATCATCAGCGGCGTGCCGCGAAACAGCATGATGTAGAAACGCGCCGGGTAGCTGAGGAATGGCCAGCGGCTGACGCGCATGGACACCACGCCCAGCGACAGCAGCAACCCCAGGGTCAGGGACGAAAAAAACAAGGCCAGGGTGATGGGCAAGGCACCCAGCAACTTGAGCATGGTGTCGGCAAGAAAGGCGAAATCGATCATGGCAAACGGTCCCTTCTCACGACTGTGCAGGATTGCGCCGCTGCGTACGTTGTACGCGCGCTTCGGCAATATTGAAAAGACGGCCCGAAAGCCCGGTCAGAATCAGGTAGCACACGCCGCCGACGATGTAGAACGTGAAGTACTGGCGCGTGGAACCCGCCGCCACCTGGCTGGCGCGCATCAGTTCCACCAGGCCAATCACCGAAATCAGCGCGGAGTCTTTCAGGCTCATTTGCCAGACGTTGCCCAGGCCCGGCAGCGCGTACCGCCAGATCTGCGGGATCAGCACCCGGCGAATCCGCGTTGCGCGGTTCATGCCGATCGCCAGTGCTGCCTCAAGCTCACCCTTGGCCACCGCGATAAAGGCACCGCGATAGACCTCAGCCTGATACGACGCCGAGATCAATCCGACGGCGATGGCCCCCACCATGAACGGCGGGACATCGACATAGCCTTCACCGCCAAACCAGTGATTGACGGCCGTCACCACACTGGCACCGCCGAAATAGAACAGGTAGATCACCAACAGCTCCGGAATCCCCCGGAACAGGATGGAATAGGCATCCCCCAGGTATCGCAAGGCACGCTTTTTGGAAAGCTTGGCCATGGCCACCAGGCTGCCGACCAGCGCACCGACCACCAGCGCCGCAAGGGTCAACAACACGGTCATGAGGGCGGCCTTGAGCAAGGCCATCCCCCAACCCGTGTCGCCAAAACTGAGCATCTGCATGAGACTCATCAAGTCACTCCTACCGAAAACACATAAAGCACCGGAACCTTGAAATCCGTCTCAACCTGCCCGACGTCCATGAAGCAAAGGGTGCAACTGCCTGCCTGGTTTACTTGACCATCGGCAGGTTCAAACCCTGCTCCTTGGCGCAATCAATCGCGATCTGGTAGCCCGCATCCGCATGACGCATCACGCCGGTCGCCGGGTCGTTGTGCAGCACGCGCGCGATACGCTCGGCGGCTTCGTCGGTACCGTCGCAGACAATCACCATGCCCGAGTGCTGGGAGAAGCCCATGCCGACGCCGCCGCCGTGGTGCAACGAAACCCAGGTCGCGCCGCTGGCGGTGTTGAGCAAGGCGTTGAGCAGTGGCCAGTCGGACACGGCGTCGGAGCCGTCCTGCATCGATTCGGTTTCACGGTTGGGGCTCGCCACCGAGCCGGAGTCCAGGT
>NZ_JACAPN010000073.1:0-6271 GCF_013385665.1 Pseudomonas sp. D4002 | reverse complement strand
CCGCTGTAAGAGCGGAACCCATATCAGCCGTTACCAAAAAAACGGATATGTACTCCGAGCCAAAAGCCGGAACCCATTTCAACACCTCTTATGGTCATTTATGGAAAAGTCAAAGTATCGAAAAGCAGGATTGGCCCTGGTGTTGACCGTCGCAGCGGGCCTGATTATCTACACCGTGCAGGCCCCCGCAGACGCGCCGCAATACCTGACCGCCACCGCCGAGCGCAGTGACATCGAAAACGCCGTCCTGGCCACCGGCCTGCTCGAAGGCGTCAAGCAGGTCGATGTCGGCGCCCAGGTTTCCGGCCAACTCAAATCCCTGAAGGTCAAGGTCGGCGACAAGGTCAAGAAGGGCCAATGGCTGGCCGAAATCGACCCGTTGATCCTGCAGAACACCCTGCGCAAAGCCCAGGTCGACGAAGAAAACCTCCAGGCCCAACGCCGCGCCACTGCGGCGCAACTCAAGGAAACCAAATCCGTCTACGAACGCTACCAGGGCCTGCAAGAGGACGAATCCGTGTCCCGCCAGGACTTCGAAACCGCCGAGTCCAACTACGAGGTACAGCGCGCCAACCTGATGTCCCTCGACGCCCAGATCAAAAGCGCCCACATCCAGATCGACACCGCCAAGATCAACCTGGCCTACACCCGCATCGTCGCGCCAATCGACGGCGATGTAGTGGGCATCGTCACCCAGGAAGGCCAGACCGTGATCGCCAGCCAACTGGCACCGGTGCTGCTCAAACTCGCCGACCTGGACACCATGACCGTCAAGGCCCAGGTCTCCGAAGCGGACGTGATCCACATCAGTCCGGGCCAGCAGGTGTATTTCACCATCCTCGGCGAGGCCGACAAACGCTACTACGCCAAATTGCGCGGTACCGAACCTGCCCCGCAGAATTTCCTCGAAACCCAGACCGCCGGCACCCCCAAGCAAAACACCGCGGTGTTCTACAATGCGCTGTTCGACGTACCCAACCCCGACCACCGCCTGCGCATCGCCATGACCGCCCAGGTGCGCATCGTGCTCGACACCGCCAAGGCCGCACTGACCGTGCCGGTGGCCGCACTCGGCCCGCGCAATGCCGATGGCAGTTTCCCGGTGCGGGTGCTGGACGCCAAGGGCAAGGCCAACACGCGGCAGGTGCAGACGGGCATCAACAACAACGTCAAGGTGCAGATCCTCGATGGCCTGGCCGAAGGCGACAAGGTGGTGATCGGCGACCCATCGCCTGCCGTGGCGGGGGGCTGATTGATGACTCAGCCACTGCTGGAGCTTAAAGGCATCGTGCGCAGTTTCATGGCCGGTGACCGCGAATTCATTGCGCTCAAGGGCATCGACCTGACCATCCACGCCGGGGAAATGGTCGCGATCACCGGGGCCTCGGGCTCGGGTAAATCCACCCTGATGAACATTCTCGGCGGCCTCGACTACGCCACCGCCGGCAGCTACAAGATCAATGGCATCGAAACCCGCACCCTGGGGGATGAGCAACTGGCCGAGCTGCGCCGCGACTACTTCGGTTTTATCTTTCAGCGTTACCACTTGCTCGCGCACCTGAGCGCGTTGCACAACGTGGAAATGCCGGCGATTTATGCCGGTACGCCGGAAACCGCCAGGCACAGCCGCGCCGGGGAATTGCTGGCACGCCTGGGGTTGTCGGGGCATTTGACCCATCGCCCGAGCCAGCTGTCCGGCGGCCAGCAACAGCGCGTGAGTATCGCCCGGGCCTTGATGAACGGCGGCGAAGTGATCCTCGCCGACGAACCCACCGGCGCCCTCGACACCCACAGCGGCAAGGAAGTGATGCGCATCCTGGCCGAGCTGCACGCCGCCGGGCACACGGTGATCATCGTTACCCACGACCCGAAAGTCGCGGCCAATGCCCAGCGGATCATTGAGGTGCGCGATGGCGAGATCGTCAGTGACCGCGCCAATCAGAGTGTCGGCCTCGACCTGCCCACCGAAGCGCCCATCGAGCCCAAGCGCAGCGGTGCGCGCAAGTTGGTGGCGAGCCTCGGGCTGTTCAAGGAGGCCTTCAACATGGCCTGGGTGGCGCTGATTTCTCATCGCATGCGCACCTTGCTGACCATGCTCGGCATTGTCATCGGCATCACCTCGGTGGTGTCGATCTCGGCCATCGGCGAAGGCGCCAAGCGCTATGTGCTCAAGGACATCCAGGCCATTGGCAGTAACACCATTGATATCTTTCCCGGCAAGAGTTTTGGTGACAGCCGTGCGTCAGCCATCGAGACGTTGTTGCCGTCGGATGTGGATGCGCTGAACCAGCTGTATTACGTCGACAGCGCCACGCCGGTGGTGGGGCGCAACCTATTGCTGCGTTACGGCAATATCGACCTGGACGCCCAGGTCAATGGGGTCAGCGATCGCTATTTCCAGGTCAAGGGTCTGAAGCTCGAAGCCGGAATTACCTTCAGCGAAAGCGACGCCCGGCGCCAGGCCCAGGTGGTGGTGATCGACCACAACGCGCGCCATCGACTGTTCGCGCCAGGCGTGGATCCGCTGGGCCAGGTGATCCTGGTGGGCAACCTGCCCTGTACGGTGATCGGGGTGACGGCCGACAACAAAAACATGTTCGCCGCCAGCAAGGCGTTGAACGTGTGGGTGCCGTACGAGACGGCAGCGGGGCGGCTGTTGGGCCAGCGTCATCTGGACAGCATCACGGTGCGCATCAAGGACGGCCAGCCGAGCAAGGTGGTGGAAGAGAACGTCACCAAGCTGATGTTGCAACGTCACGGCACCAAGGACTTCTTTACCAACAACCTCGACAGCATCATGCAGACGGTGCAGAAAACCAGCCGTTCCCTGGCGTTGCTGCTGTCGTTGATTGCAGTGATTTCGTTGCTGGTGGGCGGCATCGGGGTGATGAATATCATGCTGGTGTCGGTGACCGAACGCACCCGCGAAATCGGGATTCGCATGGCAGTGGGCGCGCGGCAATCGGATATTCGCCAGCAGTTCCTGGTGGAAGCGGTGATGGTCTGCCTGATTGGCGGGATGATCGGCATCTCGCTGTCATTCGCCATCGGCTATCTGTTTTCGTTGTTTGTGAAAGAGTGGGAAATGGTGTTTTCCCTGGGCTCGGTAGTGACGGCGTTTGCGTGTTCAACGTTGATCGGGATTGTGTTCGGGTTTGTGCCGGCGCGGAATGCGGCGCGGTTGGATCCGATTGAAGCCCTGGCCCGGGATTAGGCCGGGCAGAGATCAAAAAATGTGGGAGCGGGCTTGCTCGCGAATGCGGTGGATCAGTCACACATGTATTGACTGACACTGCGCATTCGCGAGCAAGCCCGCTCCCACATTTGTTCCTCGGTGTTCTAGAGAGTGGCGTTTTCTTCTGTGGAATACATCCACCGCATCAATGAATGCCGGCCACTGATGCCCATCTTGATCGCTGCCCGCTTGAGGTAGCTCTCGATGGTATTGACCTTCAGTGCCAACTGCTCCGCCAGTTCCGGTGCGGTACGCCCGGCCAGCAGCCCCACGCACACCTCAAGCTCCCGGCTGGACAGGGCCAGCCCCGATTGCGCGAGGCGCTCTTCAAAGCGCCGGCGCAAGGTGTCGATGCCTTGTTGCTGCGGCGCTTCGCTGTCCGGACCGCTGGGTTGCAGGGCGCTGATGTGTTTTTCAACCATCGGCAGCAGCAGGGAGGAGAAGTCTTGCAGGATGATCCGCTCCTGCTGGGAAAAACTTTCGCAGGGGTTGGAGCGATACACCGACAGCACGTAGCTGACGTCATCCTTGCGCCGGGTCAGGTGCAGTTGGGCGGCGGCCTGGGCCTCTTCCTGCCCTGGCAGCGGGTCGGTGTACACCGGGCTGACCCCCGTCATTCGCGAACTGCCGCCCTTGCGCGGTGAACTCACAGGCATTTGCGTGATGTGCGTGGCGTCGACCGCCAGTTGGGTGAGGATCAGGTCGTGCAGCATGCGCGGGAAATGCCGGCTGCCGGTGCTGGCGATGACTTTGCCAATGTGGGGGAACAGGTGTGAGTTCATCATTTCATCCATGAGTTTCAATGAGGGCGGCGTACAGGGCAGTGATCTCCATGACTGCCGCCTCGTATGCTAGTACAGGCTTTCGCAAACGGGCCAATGAATGGATCAAATTTTTTGCGGTGCAGGGCGCAACGGGAGAAGCCCGACCTTTTCAGGCCGGGCTATTGATAAACGTCGCGCCTGCCTGTGAATTTACTTCAAGCGTGATGAACGTTGTGTTGCACCGCCCGGGATTTCGGCTTTACGGCACAGGCCTCCAGGGCTTGGGCAACGTCGGCCAGCAGGTCGGCGACATCCTCAAGGCCCGCCGAGAGTCGCACCAGCCCTTCGGAAATCCCGTGGTGGGCGCGCTGCTCCGGGGTGTAGGTGGAGTGGGTCATGCTGGCCGGGTGCTGGGCCAGTGACTCCGCGTCCCCCAGGCTCACGGCCCGGGTGAACAGCTTGAGGGCGTTCATGAAGCGTCGGCCCATGTCGATGCCGCCCTTGAGTTCAAACGCGATCATGCCGCCGGATTGTTTCATCTGCCGCGCGGCCAGTTCGTATTGGGGGAAGGAGCGCAGGCCGGGGTAGGTCACCCATTCCACCAGGGGATGGGCCTGCAAGGCTTCGGCGATGGCCAGGGCGTTGCTGCAATGGCGGTCCATGCGCAGGGCCAGGGTCTTGAGGCCGCGCATCAGCAGGGCGGCGTCCTGGGGTGACATCACCGCACCGGTCAGGTCCTTGAGCCCTTGCAGGCGAATGCGCTGGGCCAGGGCCTGGCTGCTGACGGCGATGCCGGCGGTGATATCGCCGTGGCCACTGAGGTATTTGGTGGCCGAGTGCACCACCACGTCGGCGCCCATTTCCAGCGGGCGTTGCAGGTAGGGCGTGCAGTAGGTGTTGTCCACCACCACGGTGATCCCGGGTTGCCGGTGGGCGATCTCGGCGACGGCGGCGATGTCCACCAGTTGCAGGTTGGGGTTGGCCGGGGTTTCGAAGTAGATCATGCGCGTGGCCGGGTTGATGGCCTCGCTCATGGCGTTCAGGTCGGTGAGGTCGACGTGGCGCACCTTGATGCCGAACTCGCCGATGCCGTGGTGCAGCAGGGCGAAGGTGCAGCCGTAGAGGGTCTGGCTGACGATGATTTCGTCACCGGGGCGCAGCAGGGTCCAGAACGTCGCGGCAATTGCGCCCATGCCGGAGCTGAAGGCGACGGCGGCTTCGCCGTTTTCCAGGGTGGCCATGCGCGATTCCAGCAGGGCCAGGGTGGGGTTGGAGATGCGGGTGTAGAAGTGTCCGCTCTCTTCGCCGGCGAAGCACGCGGCTCCGTATTCGGCGGTGGGGAAGGCGAAGGTTGCCGACAGGTAGATGGGCGGCACGAGGGCGCCGTGGTGGTCCTGGGGGTCATAGCCGTGATGGATGGCGCGGGTGGAAAAGCCGAACGTGTTGTGTTTATTTTTCATGGTCGGACGCTCCTTATTTCCTACAATGCTATGCTTATAACGGCGGCTGAACGTTCCATAGTTTGCTGGGAAAAGCCGGTAGATTGGGATGAAAAACAATAAAAACGACGTTTTGAGGCAAGATATGCCCATGCATCTGGATCGGACTGACAAGGCACTTTTAAACGCCTTGCAGGGTAATGCGCGGTTGACGGTGGCGGAGTTGGCGGAGCGGGTGTCGCTGACCACTTCGCCGTGTTGGCGGCGGGTGAAGAACCTTGAGGACAGCGGGGTGATCGGCGGTTATCAGGCGATCCTGTCGCCCAAGGCGCTGGGGTATGGGGTGACGGCGTTTGTCAGCATCATGATGGATACGCACTCCCGGGAAGTTGCCCGGGCGTTTGAGCAAAGGTTGCTGGAGATTCCCGAGATTGTGGCGTGTCATAACGTTTCGGGGCGGTATGATTTTTTGTTGGAAGTGGTGGCGAAGGATCTGGAGTCGTTTGGGGAGTTTGCGCGGGAGGTGTTGCAGGGGTTGCCGTGTGTTAAGGAGATTTACTCGAGTTTTTCTTATAAGTCGGTGCGGCCGTTGCGGGTGATTCCTTTGCCGGAGTGATGGTGTACATATCCGTTTCTTCGGTAACGGCGGATTATGGTTCCGCTCTTACAGCGGGTCACTTTTGGCAAACGCCCCAAAAGTAACCAAAAGGTCTTTGCCCCACCACTCGGTGCCTCGCCTAGGCTCGGCATGCCCGCACTCCGGCCCGGTTCCGCGGGCCGCCGCGACGGGCCATCCATGGCCCGGCGCGGCTAAATCGGCATCCTTGCCGATT
>NZ_JACAPN010000072.1:0-8520 GCF_013385665.1 Pseudomonas sp. D4002 | reverse complement strand
GCTTTTGATCTTGATCTTGGGCACTCCGAGCCTAGGCGAGGAGCCGAGTGGTGGGGCAAGAGCGTTTTGCTTACTTTTGACTGGGCCGGCATTCCGGCTGTTCAAAAGTGAGCCGCTGTAAGAGCGGAACCAATCTCAGCCATCACCCAAATAACGGATATGTACCCCCTCCAATGCCCAGTAACAAAACCGTCATTCCCCTAGGCTAGGCTCGCGGGCTCGAACGCCCCACGAGTCCCAAGTCCATGTTCAAAGGCCTGCTCTACGCCGCGCTGCTGTTCACCCTGACGGCCCACGCCGAAACCTGGCCGCAGAAGGATTGGTCCCAAGGCCAACCGCTAACCGGCCCGGCCGCCCAAGCCCTGGACGACTACGCCTTCCCACCCCGCGATGACACCACCCGCAAAGGCGTCCGCACCGACGCCTTGCTGGTCATCCGCGACGGCCAGATCATCTACGAACGCTACGCCGCCCCCACCACGGCCAGCACCCCGCACTTGACCTGGTCCATCAGCAAAAGCCTGATGGCCACCGTGCTCGGCGTGGCCTTCGGCGAAAACCGCTTCAAACTCACCGACCCCGCCGCGCGCTTTTACCCGCCGATGAAACAACACCCCGGCGTGACCATGGCCGACCTGCTGCACTGGGCCTCGGGCCTCGACTGGCAGGAAGACTACGAATACGCCCCGCTGAAATCCTCGGTGGTCGCCATGCTCTACACCCGCGGCCACCACGACATGGCCGAGTTCGCCGCCGACACCGCAACCTACAGCGCCCCCGGCCAGGCATTCCGCTATTCCAGTGGCGACAGCAATATCCTGTCCGCCACCCTCAAGGGCATGCTCGGCCACAAGGCCTACGTCGACTACCCATGGACCGCCCTGTTCCAGCCACTGGGCATCCACAACGCCACCTGGGAAAGCGATGCCGAGGAAACCTTCGTCGCGTCCTCATATGCTTACCTCACCGCCCGCGACCTGGCCCGTGTCGGCCTGCTGATGCAGCGCGACGGCCGTTGGGGCGAGCAACAGTTGCTGCCCAAGGAGTGGGTCGCGTTCAATCGCCAACCGTTCGACAAGTACAAGGCGGGCCAGGACGAAGCCGTTCCGGGCGGCCAATGGTGGCTCAACCGCGAAGTGCAGGGCGCCGCCAGACCCTGGCCGGACGCGCCCGCCGACACCTTCGCCGCCCTCGGCCACTGGGGGCAGGCGCTCTACGTGATGCCCGAAAAACAGCTGGTCATCGTGCGCTACGGTGACGACCGCGACGGCAGCTATCGCCACAACGAACTCCTCAAGCGCGTCCTTGCAGCGGTGCAACCATGATCCGCCGTCATCCCTTCGTCAGTCTGTTGATCCTGCTGTTACTCGTGTTGCTCGGCTGGGTCTGGCACGAGCGGGTCAACCTGCAAGCCTTCCCCGACATCATCGCGGCCTACACCGCCAAGGAGTACTGTTCCTGCCGATATGTGGAGGGCAATCCCGCTGATTATTGCCAGGGTTATGTGAAGCAATACGTGCCCACCAGCGCCTTCACCGACAACCCTGAAAAACACCTCGTGACCGCCAGCGGCCTGGGCCGCGCCCACAGTGCCCAATGGCTGGGCCAGCGCGAGGGCTGCCGCCTCTTGCCCTAATGCAGCCACAGGTGGGGCTGAGGTTCCACAGGGTGGAACCACCTTTGATTGTCCTCCTGCGCACATCGCGGTTATCTGGCGGTGTGCAACGAAAAAGAACGGGAACACCCGCCTGCGAGGAGAATCACCATGAGCCCACACCAGCACATCCTGGATTGGCTGAGCGATGTCGCCAGCGACCTGCACGCCGTGCGTCAGGACATTCACGCCCACCCCGAACTGGGTTTTGAAGAAAACCGCACCTCCGCCCTGGTGGCGCAATCGCTGCGTAACTGGGGCTACGAAGTCCACACCGGCATCGGCCAGACCGGCGTGGTGGGTGTGCTGCGCAATGGCAGCAGCTCGCGCAAGCTCGGTATCCGCGCCGACATGGACGCGTTGCCGATCATCGAAAACACCGGCGCCAGCTACAGCAGCCAACACGCCGGCTGCATGCATGCCTGCGGTCATGACGGCCACACCACCATGCTGCTGGGCGCCGCGCGTTACCTGGCCGCGACCCGTCAATTCGACGGCACCCTGAACCTGATTTTCCAGCCCGCCGAAGAAGGCCAGGGCGGCGCCGAAGCCATGCTCGCCGACGGCTTGCTGGAGCGTTTTCCCTGCGACGCACTCTTCGGCATGCACAACATGCCGGGCTTGCCCGCCGGCCATCTGGGTCTGCGGGTCGGGCCGATGATGGCTTCCCAGGACCTGCTCACCGTGACCCTCGAAGGCGTCGGCGGCCATGGCTCCATGCCGCACCTGACGGTCGACCCGCTGGTGGCCGCCGCCAGTATGGTCATGGCGTTGCAGACCGTGGTGGCGCGCAATATCAATGCCCAGGAAGCCGCAGTAGTGACCGTCGGTGCCCTGCAAGCGGGCCAGGCTGCCAACGTGATTCCCCAGCAAGCACTATTGCGTTTGAGCCTGCGTGCCCTGGATGCGAACGTGCGTGAGCTGATGCTGGAGCGGGTCAAGGCGATCATCCTGACCCAGGCCGCGAGCTTCGGCTGCACCGCGCAGATCGAACATCGGCCGGCCTATCCGGTGCTGGTCAACCACCCCGAAGAAACCGAATTCGCCCGCCAGGTCGGCGTCGCCCTGCTGGGTGAAGATGCCGTCGACGGCAACACCACCAAGCTGATGGGCAGCGAAGACTTCGCCTGGATGCTGCAGCGCTGCCCCGGCAGCTACCTGTTTATCGGCAACGGCGTCTCGCGGCCGATGGTCCACAACCCCGCCTATGACTTCAACGACGACATCCTGTTGACCGGCGCCGCCTACTGGGGCGCGCTGGCCGAGAGCTGGCTCAAGCCCGCCTGACGACCTCTTTTTTCTGCCGCTGGACCCTTTCCCAACAGGTTGAATGGAGTGTTCCTCATGCAGACTGCAAAACAGGGCGTATCCCGCACCCGCCAGGTCGTGGCGGCGGTGATCGGCAATGCGCTGGAATGGTATGACTTCATCGTTTACGGCTTTCTCGCCAGCATCATCGCCCGGCAATTTTTCCCGTCGGAGGATGAATACGCCTCGCTGCTGATGGCCCTGGCCACCTTTGGCGTCGGCTTCTTCATGCGCCCGGTGGGCGGGATTCTGCTGGGCATGTATTCGGACCGTAAAGGCCGCAAGGCTGCGATGCAACTGATCATCCGGTTGATGACCATCTCCATCGCCCTGATCGCTTTCGCCCCCAGCTATGCTGCCATCGGCATGGGCGCGCCGATGCTGATCGTGGTTGCGCGCATGCTCCAGGGCTTTGCTACCGGCGGTGAATACGCCAGTGCCACGGCGTTCCTGGTGGAGAGCGCGCCGGCCCATCGCAAGGGCCTGTACGGTTCCTGGCAGTTGGTGGGACAGTGCCTGGCGGTGTTCGGCGGCGCGGCGATGGTGGCGTTGGTCACGCACTTCTTCGAGCCGCAAACCCTTGAAGTCTGGGGCTGGCGCCTGCCGTTCATCTTCGGCTTGCTGATCGGTCCCGTGGGCTTGTGGATCCGCCGGCACATGGAAGACCCCGAGGAATTTATCGAGTCACGCAAACAGGCCAAGGGTGCGGCGCCGAGCTTGATGGACGTCATCCGCGATCACCGCCGCAGCATCCTCGTGTCGATGGGCCTGGCCTGTGGTGCAACGGTGTCGTTCTACGTGGTGCTGGTGAATATGCCGACCTTCGCCCACAAGAACCTCGGCCTGCCGCTGGACCAGGTATTGATGGTACAGATGTTCGCGGTGGCGCTGATGACCGTGGTGATTCCGCTGTCCGGCCTGCTGTCGGATCGGTTCGGTCGGCGTCCGGTATTGATGGCGTTCACCCTGGCGTTTTTTGTGATGGTGTACCCGCTGTATGTGTGGGTCGCGGCGGCACCGTCCATCGAGCGTTTGCTGGTGATGCAGGTGATGTTGTGCACTGCCATCGGCGGCTTTTTCGGCCCGGCGCCGACGGCCCTGGCCGAGCAGTTTCCCATCGAAGTACGCTCCACCGGGGTGTCAGTGGCGTACAACGTGGCGGTGATGGTATTCGGGGGCTTTGCGCCGTTGATCGTCACCTGGCTCAGCAAGGTGCTGGGCACGCCGGTAGCCCCGGCATTTTATGTGCTGTTCGCTTGCGTCCTGACGCTGCTGGGCACTTACTGCATGCATGAGGCGCCACGGGCGAAACGACCGGCGCCGTTTTCCAGCGAGGTGAAACCTTGAGTATTGTTGAACTGGATGCCATCGAACTGTCTCGGGCGATCCATGCGCGGCAGGTGTCCTGCCATGAAGTGATGCAGGCGTATCTGGCCCAGGTCGAACGCTTCAACCCGACGGTGAATGCGCTGGTCTCGCTGCGCTCCCATGAGGACGTGCTGGCCGAAGCGGCGCAGCGTGATCGCGAGTTGGACCAAGGCCAATCCCGTGGCTGGATGCACGGCATGCCCCAGGCGATCAAGGACCTGGCGGCGACCCAGGGCCTGCGCACCACCCTCGGTTCGCCGCTGTTCGCCGAGCATGTTCCTCAAGAAGATGCGATCAGCGTGGCGCGGGTTCGGGCCAGTGGCGCGATCATCATCGGCAAGACCAACGTGCCGGAATTTGGCCTGGGCTCGCAGACCTACAACAGCGTGTTCGGCACCACCGGCAACGCCTATGACCCGCGCCTGGTGGCCGGTGGCAGCAGCGGCGGCGCGGCGGTGGCGCTGGCATTGCGCATGCTGCCGGTAGCGGATGGCAGCGACATGATGGGCTCGCTGCGAAACCCGGGGGCGTTCAATAACGTATTTGGCCTGCGTCCGTCCCAGGGTCGGGTGCCTCACGGGCCGGCGCCGGAGCTGTTCGTCCAGCAACTGGCCACGGAAGGCCCGATGGGTCGCAGCGTGGCGGATGTGGCGCGGCTGCTGAGTGTGCAGGCCGGCTACGACCCTCGGGTGCCGCTGTCGCTCAAGGAGGATCCGGCGGTGTTGGGTGAGCCACTGCAGCGCGACTTCAAGGGTGCACGCCTGGGCTGGCTCGGGGATTACAACGGTTACCTGCCGATGGAAGACGGCGTGATGAGCCTGTGCGAATCGGCCCTCAAGGACTTCGCTGCGCTGGGTTGCGAGGTCGAGCACTGCCAACCGGAATTTTCTCTGGAACGCCTGTGGCAGACCTGGCTGGTGCACCGCCATTGGCTGATCCAGGGCTCCCTCGGCGCGGCCTACGCCGACCCGCAAAAGCGCGCACTGCTCAAGCCGGAGGCGCAATGGGAAGTGCAGGGCGGATTGCAACTGAGTGCGGCGGACGTTTACCAGGCTTCGATCAACCGCAGCGACTGGTACCGCGCCCTGGGCAAACTGTTCGAACGTTACGATTTCCTGTTGCTGCCCACCGCCCAAGTGTTCCCTTTCGATGCACAACAAGCCTGGCCACGCCTCGTCGCAGGGCGCGAGATGGACACCTACCACCGCTGGATGGAAGTGGTGATCGGCCCCACACTGGCCGGCCTGCCGAGCATGAACGTGCCGGTGGGTTTCAACCCCCAGGGCTTGCCCATGGGCCTGCAGATCATCGGCCCGGCCCAGGCGGACAGGGCGGTGTTGCAACTGGCGTACGCCCACGAACAACTGACCCGCTGGGTGCAGCGGCGACCGCCCGCTTGCCTCTCGGCGACCGGTTGAGCCGCGACGGGCCTGTATCTTGCTGTGAAATCAGATCATCCATCGGCATCAAGGAGATCGACACATGGGCAGCGACGCCGAGACGGGAACCGTACGCTCAGTAGGGCGGGCACTGGCGATCATCGAATTGCTCGGCGAGCATCAGGCGCTGGGGCTGGAAGAGTTGCATTACCTGACTCACCTGCCCAAGGCCACGGTCTCGCGGATGCTGCTGACCTTGCAGGAACAGGGCTGGATCTATCGTGGGCTCAGCGACCGGCGTTACCGCCTGCGGGCCAGACGGTTGTTCGGCGACACCCAGCAACGCTTCAAGCGCCAACTGGTGGAAAGCGCCGCGCCGTGGCTGCTGGACCTCAGCGAGCGCACCGGCCTGGTGGTGGACCTGTCGAGCTTCGACGGCGAACGCCTGGAGGTGATGGAAAGCGCGATCCCCACGGTGCTGCGCAAGCTCTACCCGAACAATTGCCAGATCGTCGGCCAGCACGCCAGCCTGTTTCATTCGGCCATGGGCAAGGCGTGCCTGGCGCAACTGTCGGCGGATGAAGTGCAGCGCCTGGCCGGTCGTGAGCATGTGGCGGAAGACGATCAATACCGGGCGTGTGAACAATCCCAGCACCAGGGGTTTGGCCAACGCACCGAAGGCTACTGGGAATACCCGGTGCGCCTGCCGTTCCTGATTCGCGCGGTGGCCTTGCCGGTGCGGGCCAATGGCCGGTTGGTGGGCAGCATGGCGCTGCATTGGCCGATGGATCAGGCACCGGTGGAACGGGTGCTGAGCCTGCACCTGGCCAGCCTGGAATCGACGATTCGCGATGTGCAGGAGGCGTTGGCCTGACCACCGTTCCCCCGTAGGAGCGAGCTTGCTCGCGAAGAACTCACAGGCACCGCGTTCATTCAGAATGCCCGCGTCATCGTTGGCAACCTTCGCGAGCAAGCTCGCTCCTACAGGAGGTCTTTGTTACTGTTCGCCCAGGTTTTTTGCCCCACGAGTCTTTATGTCCCTGTTCAAACCCATGGCCTTCCTGCTGCTGGCCGCTGCCGCCGTGCCTGCCCACGCCGACTGGTACCTGGACAACGAGTCCTCGCGCCTGTCGTTCGTCACCACCAAGAACACCGACATCGCTGAAGTGCAGCGCTTCCTGGTGCTGCATGGCAAGGTCGACAGCAAAGGCGCGGCGCAGCTGGAAGTCGAACTGGAGTCGATCAACAGCGGCATCCCGCTGCGCGACGAGCGCATGCGCAATGAGCTGTTCGAGATCAAGACCTACCCGGACGCGGTGATCAATGCGCAGATCAACCTGCAACCGATCAACGACCTGGCCCCCGGCGCGCAATACGAGCTGCGCCTGCCGCTGTCGGTGACCCTGCACGGCAAGACCCAGGCCTACAGCACCGAATTGCTGGCGACCCGCCTGGATGACCGACGCTTCCAGGTGGTCACCCTGGAGCCATTGGTGGTGCACGCCGAGGATTTCGATTTGCTGCCGGGGGTAGCCGCATTGCGCAAGGCCGCCGGGCTGTCGCAGATCAGCCTGTCGGTGCCGGTGGGTGCGGTACTGATTTTCACGGCGCGCTGACATGAGCGGCGCAGTGTTCCCGTGGCGCAGCGCCAACCGTTTCGAGCTGATGGTCGACGGCCCGAGTTTCTTCCCACGCATGCTGGAAGGTATCGCCCAGGCTGAGCAACAGGTGGCGCTGGAGCTGTATCTGGTGGAGGCGGGCGCGTGTGCCGAGGCGATGGTTCAGGCCCTGGTGGCGGCCGCCGAACGTGGCGTGCGCGTACGTTGCCTGTTCGATGACTACGGCAGCCTGGCGTTTACCCTGGGCCTGCGTCGGCGGTTGATCGATGCCGGGGTGGACCTGCGATTCTACAACCGCCTGAGCTGGCGCCGCTGGATGCGCAACCTCTATCGGGACCACCGCAAGCTGTTGTTGATCGACCAGACCATCGCCGTGGTTGGCGGCACCGGCGTGACGGATGAATTCTGGACGCCCGGGGAAGACACCGCCGACTGGCACGAAGTGATGGTGCAGATTCGTGGCCCGCTGGTGCTGGATTGGCAGGCGTTGTTCGACCGTCAGTGGCTGGCGAACGACGATCGTAGAGCCTGGAAACCGGCCACGCATTTTGGCCTGCCACGCTTGCCCAAGGTGCCAGCGACAGGACCGGGGCTGGGGCGTGTGGCCTATGCCGACGCCCGCCAGCATCGGGATATCTTGCAGTCACTGATCCGTGCGCTGAACAGCGGCCACCAGCGTATCTGGCTGGCCACGCCGTATTTCCTGCCGACCTGGAGCGTACGGCGTGCCCTGCGCCGGGCGGCGGGGCGCGGGGTGGATGTGCGTTTGCTGTTGACCGGGCCACGTACCGATCACCCGTCGGTGCGGTATGCCGGGCACCGTTACTACCCGCGTTTGCTCAAATCCGGGGTGCAGATCTTTGAATACCAGCCGTGCTTCCTGCACTTGAAAATGGTGCTGGTGGACGATTGGGTGAGCATTGGCTCGTGCAACTTCGATCACTGGAATCTGCGCTTCAACCTGGAGGCAAATCTGGAGGCGCTGGACCCGGAACTGACGTTGGCGGTGGCGGGGAGTTTCGAGAGGGATTTTGCCCAGAGCCAAGCGGTGAGCCTGGAGGCGTGGCGGTCGCGGCCATTGTGGCGGCGGGTGAAGCAGCGGGTGTGGGGGTGGATTGATCGGTTGGTGGTTAACCTGCTGGACCGCCGCGGATAAGCCAGAACACCCCAATCAAATGTGGGAGATTCTATG
>NZ_JACAPN010000071.1:0-2004 GCF_013385665.1 Pseudomonas sp. D4002 | reverse complement strand
TAGGCGAGGTTCGAAGGATCCACGACGACTTGCGGGTCGCTGTCGGCAAAGGCGCTGACGTCGGTATCCAGCAGCAGGGTTTTCACGCCGTCAGGCACCGGCAATTGACCAGCCAGCGACGCCTGGGCCAGCAGCAGCTGGATGCCGCTGTCTTGCATCATGTAGGCCAGGCGGTCCTGCGGGTAGGTTGGGTCGAGCGGCACATAGGCGCCGCCGGCCTTGAGGATCGCCAGCAGGCCGACGATCATCTCGATACCCCGCTCCGCGGCCAGGCCCGCCAGCACGTCCGGCCCCACGCCGTGAGCGATCAACTGATGCGCACGGCGGTTGGCCTGGGCATTCAGTTCGGCGTAGGTCAGGGTCTGGCCGTTGCAACGCAGGGCCACGGCGTCAGGCCGTTGACGGGCCTGCTCGGCGATCAGTTGATGGGCGCAGGTGTCGCTTGGGAAGCTGCGCGGGCCGGGGTTCCACTGGGCGATGTTGTGCTGTTGCTCGGTCGCGTCCAGCAGCGGCAATTCCCCGATGCGCCGTTGCGGATCGGCGACGATACCTTGCAGCAGGTTCAGCCAGTGAGCGGCCATACGCTGTGCAGTGCTTGCGTCGAACAGGTCGGTGGCGTAAGTGAGGGTTGCACTGAGCTCGCCGTCGGCGTCCAGGGTGTCGAGGGTCAAGTCGAACTGGGCGGTACGGCTTTCCCACTCCTGGGCCTTGATCACCAGCCCCGGCAGTTGCGGGATGGCTTGGCGGCCGGCGCTCTGGTGGTTGTACAACACCTGAAACAACGGGCTATGGCTCAGGTTGCGCTCAGGGCGCAAGGCTTCGACCAATTGCTCGAACGGTAGGTCCTGATGCGCCTCGGCGCCCAGTGCCGCCGTCTTGACCTGTTGCAGCAGTTCGCTGAACCGCTGCTGCGGATCGACTTCAGCCTTGAGCACCTGGGTATTGACGAAGAACCCGATCAGGCCTTCGGTCTCGACCCGGTTGCGGTTGGCAATCGGTACGCCCACGCGGATGTCCGACTGGCCGCTGTAACGGTGCAGCAGGCCCTGGAACGAAGCCAGCAACAGCATGAACAGGCTGCAACCTTCACCCAGCGCCAGTTGCCGCAGCTGTTGGCCCAATGCCTGCGGTAACTGGACGGCCAGACGGGCGCCGGCAAAGCTCTGGCGTGCCGGTCGCGGACGGTCCGCAGGCAGCTCCAGCAATGGCTGTTCAGCGCCGAGGACGTTGGTCCAGTAAGCCAGCTGCCGCTCACGCTCACCGGCGTCCATCCATTGGCGTTGCCACACCGCGTAATCGGCATACTGGATCGGTAACTCCACCGGTTCAACCGATACACCCTGGCTATAGGCGGCATAACGCTCAATCAGTTCCTGCACCAGCACCTGCATCGACCAGCCATCGGAGACGATGTGATGCTGGGTCAGCACCAGCACCTGTTCATCGTCGGCCACCTGCAGCAGCCCGACCCGCAGCAGCGGACCGTTCTGCAGGTCGAACGGCCGGCTGATCTGATCGCGAACAAACGCCTGGATCTGCTCGGCCTGGTTGGCCGAGGTCAGGTCGAGAAACTGCGGCGTCAGCAGCGGACCGGACTCGGCATGGATAACCTGGAACGCACGCTCGTCCTTCTGGACAAAGGTCGTGCGCAAACTCTCGTGACGCTGCACCAGTGCGCTTAAGCTGCGTTGCAACGCCTTCAAATCCAGGTGGCCATGAATCCGTAGCGCCGCAGGGATGTGGTACGCCGCACTGGAGGGTTCCATTTGCCAAAGGAACCACTGGCGTTGCTGGGCGTAGGACAAGGGCAACGGTTGATCACGCGGCACCCTTGGAATGCGCGCAGGCATCGCCGCCTGGATTGGCTCAAGCGCAGCCACGCAAGCCTTGAGGCTGGCATTTTCGAACAGCTTGCGCAGTTGCAGGTTCATGCCGAGGTGTTGGCGGATGCGCGACACCATCTGTGTAGCCAGCAATGAATGGCCACCCAGTTCGAAGAAGTTG
>NZ_JACAPN010000070.1:0-11466 GCF_013385665.1 Pseudomonas sp. D4002 | reverse complement strand
GCGAGGAGCCGAGTGGTGGGGCAAGAGCGTTTTGCTTACTTTTGCGCTCTTCAAAAGTGAGCCGCTGTAAGAGCGGAACCAATAGCGGCCATAACCGCAGCAACGGATATGCACCCCACACCGCGGAGCTACAAATTCCGGCTATGCCGATAATCACTGACCGCCTCATACACCGCCTTACGCAACCGATTAATCCCCCCAATCGGCCGATGCGCCTCCACCCCAAACCACGGATTAAACGACTGATTATCACAAGCCAGATTCAACGCCGGCGTATCAAAATCCTGCGCCGGAATCACCACCTTGGCCACCGTCTCAAACGGCGCATCACTCTCTTTCCATTCAATGCTGGTGTCCTCGATCGGCATGAACTTCTGCGGATTCTGCCGCTGAATCTGCAACACAAAACACGCCGCCACCCGGTCCGTCGACAGTTGCTGATTCAACGCACTGCGCAAAAAGTTCGGCAGGTCCTGATTCTGTTTGGGCAGCACATACGCAGGACACCCCTGGGGATCCGGCGCCACCCGAAACTTCGCATTCGCCGCCCCGAACTTATACGGCGACACCGAGAAATACGTCGTCTGCGTAGGACTCACCGGCGGCGGCGCCAACGTCGCCAGCGCGATAAACAAATGCCGCACCTGCCAACTGCGCGGATCCACCCCGGGGAAAAACGCCATGACTTTCTTGCCATCGGCCTGAGCCGAAATGTTCTGCGCATACTCCGCCACATCACTGACGAAAAAGTTCGGATGGCTGAACATCACAAAGTCCTGCTCACCCCGCGCCTGCTGATCCGCCAGCAGCTGTTTGCCTGGCACGTCCAGCAACTTGATCGCCATCCCCCGGGCATCCCGGATGCTGTCGAACTGCGGATACGCATTGCCGTTGGACAGTCGCATCATCGCCTGCCAGGTCTTGCCCGGCTCGGCGAACACGCCCTGGCGCAGGGCCGGGTCGAGGTCCGCCAGTACGCTGACCTCGGCCTTCACGCAGCCATGGGCCTTGGCATGCGCATCCCGCAGGTAACGCGTGCCCTCGCGGTGTTGGTCGACGATGCGCACGGCGGTCTGGATGATGCCCTGGGTCATGGCCGCTTCCCCCGGCGGGATCTGTTCATCCGGCGATACCGGGCCGCTGTGCTGCCAGGCAAACCACAGGGTGGACAGCAACCAGCCCAGCAGGCCCAGGCCCACCAGCCACAACAGGGTCTTGCCGAGAAACGCGCCGAGGCGCAGCCAAAGTCGAGCGAGCATTTAAAAATCCTTTTCTGCGAAGTCGGTTGGGTCAGGGCAGTTGCTGTTCCAGCGGGCCGCCCAGCACTTTCAAATATTCCAGCAGCGCCCAGCGTTCCTGGGGCAGCAAGCCTCGGCCAATCACCCCGTTGCCACGCTGCCCGGCACGGAATTCGTGGCCGCTGTTGTGGTTGCCGGTGATGCGCGTATCGAACAGGAACGCGTTGGGGAACGCGGCGGTTTGATAGCCCAGGTGGCGCGGGTCGTATTCGAAGGTGCCTTTATAGAAGGTCGGGCTGCGCTCGTCCTGAGGCGAGAGCAATTGGTAGATCGTCGGCACCGAGCCGTTGTGCAGGAACGGCGGTGTCGCCCACACCCCGGCCAGGGGCCGTGCCTTGTAGGCACGCAATTCGCGTACGCCGATCGGCAGGCCGAAGCCGTCCAGGCGCGGGCGTTCGGCAGGTGTCACACCGGCGGCACGGTAGGCGTGGTCTTCGACAAAGGCGGTGATGTAGGCCAGGCCTTTGGCTGAAGAGAGGCTGCGCAGGTCCAGCGGCTCGGTGGGCGTGGGGTGCAGTTCGACGTTCATTTTCGCCAACTCCGCCGGGTCCCATTGCAGGGCGCTGAGGTCGAAGCGGTGGTCAGCGATATTGTTGGCAGTAGCGGGGTCGGTGCCGATGACTTCCACCGGGAGCATTTTCAACTGGCGCACCGGGCGGCCATCGACCTGGGACACCGCTGGCACGTGGCAGCCGGCGCAGTTTTCCGCGAACAGTGCGCGACCCTGGGCGGCCAGCGGTTTGTCGATGGCGCCGAACAGGTCTTCGGGCCAGGTGGGTGGCTTGAGCCGTTGCAGGGTTTCTTCGATGGTATTCAGGTCGCGAACCCGCACGCTGGAGGCGTAGCGCGCATCGCCCTGGAGCGGCTGGCCGGCGCTGTCGAAGAAGTCCAGGGTGGCGCCGACGCCCAGGGCTTCGCCGATATTGCGGGCCATGGGTTGTTGGGCCGAGCCATTCCATTGCACCCAGTCGAAGGTCCAGATGTCCCACAGTTGCGGGTAGTCCACCGGGGCGTTGGCGATGCGGTAGTTGTCGGGGGAAATGGCGTCGCCGAAGCTGGCGTTGGCGATACGGCCAAAGGCGTCGGTGCGGCCCGGGCCTTCTTCGGTGGGGTAGAGGCCACGGTGGGTGTCGTTCCAGGCAACTTTGAGGAAGTTGTTCAGGGACTTCTTGAAGTCCTGGCGCAGTTGCGCTGCGGTCTGGTCGTCGTAGTCATGGCCCAGCACGGTGCGGGCAAAGCGCTCGAATTTCCACGGGTTGTAGTAGGTCGAGGCCAGGCTGGCGACCAGTGCCTGGCCGAAGCTGCCGCCGCGCAGGGTCGGCACGCTGGACGGCAGCACATGTTGCGCCGGGCCACCGTCGATCCGCAGGCCCTGGCCTTTGAAGTTCAACTGGCCGGTGTGGCAGGCGGCGCAGGTGATGTCGAGAAACTCATCATTGCTGCCAGTATTTTTATGCCGGGCGAAACCCACCGGCAGGTTGCCGGGGTTTTGTGCAGTCGGCACTTGCCTGGGATCTACCAGGAAACCGAAGCGCGCCAGGTACTCGGGCGTGGCGAAACGCTGTTCGGAGAACGGCAGTTCCAGTGCGGTAAACCAGGCATAACGCAGGCCCTTGACCTGGGTGCCCTGGGGCGTGAAATAGTAGGTCTGGCGATCTGCGGCGCTCCATTGATCCTGGTAGTGCACCTGTTCCACCGGCACGTAGACCGGCAGCTTCGGGTTGACCACGTAATAGAGCACCACCGCCAGGACCAGGCCCAGCAGTATGAAAATCATCAGCAAAACACGGGAAAAAATGCGCAAGATAACTATCCTTGTCGAGTTGTAGCGTTCTTATGCCATCAGGCCAGCAGTGCGGCAAGTGGCCATGAGTCTCGTTCCAGCGCTGCTGCCGTCCGTTGCAGGGCCCTGGATTGAATGAAAATGCTTTTAAACACGTGAACTTATCAGAAGTTTCCTGCTCACATGCCGGTAGCCATTGGTCGTGGCCGCCTGATAAGCTCGCGACTTTACTCGAATGCCCTTTTGGCACACGAACAAGGAAATAGCATGAAACAGCATCGGTTGGCGGCGGCGGTGGCCCTGGTTAGCCTGGTACTTGCGGGTTGTGATTCGCAAACCAGCGTAGAGCTGAAAACCCCGGCGCAAAAAGCTTCCTACGGTATCGGCCTGAACATGGGCAAAAGCCTTGCTCAAGAAGGTATGGATGACCTGGACTCCAAAGCGGTAGCCCAAGGCATCGAAGATGCCGTCGGCAAGAAAGAACAGAAGCTGAAAGACGACGAGCTGGTCGAAGCCTTCGCCGCACTGCAAAAACGTGCTGAAGAGCGTATGGCCAAGATGAGCGAAGAGTCGGCAACCGCCGGCAAGAAATTCCTCGAAGAAAACGCCAAGAAAGACGGCGTTGTCACCACCGCTTCCGGTCTGCAATACAAGATCGTGAAGAAAGCGGACGGTGCTCAACCCAAGCCTACCGACGTAGTGACTGTTCACTACACCGGCAAGCTCACCAACGGCACCACCTTTGACAGCTCCGTGGATCGCGGCAGCCCGATTGACCTGCCGGTCAGCGGCGTGATTCCAGGTTGGGTCGAAGGCCTGCAACTGATGCACGTTGGCGAGAAGGTCGAGTTGTACATCCCGTCCGACCTGGCCTACGGTGCCCAGAGCCCGAGCCCGGCGATTCCAGCCAACTCCGTGCTGGTATTCGACCTGGAACTGCTGGCCATCAAGGACCCGTCCAAGGCAGACGCTCCTGACGCACCGGCGGCTCCTGCTGCCAAGAAGTAATCAGCGCCTGAACACACAACGCCCCGTCTCGACGGGGCGTTGTTGTTTCTGGCCTGTGCGATCGTTCCCACGCTCTGCGATCGTCCCCACGCTCTGCGATCGTTCCCACGCTCTGCGTGGGAATGCATCCCGTGACGCTCTGCGTCACCATTGCGCATAGCTCAAGCCTAGCGCTAACAGCAAGCGCGGAGCGCCACAGGCGGCATCCCCACGCAGAGCGTGGGAACGATCAGTTGAATCCAGGGCAAATTCAACCGAACCCATGCGGGCTAGAGCAGTCTGATAAAAGACCCGAGTACGGGTAGACGCAGATTATCTCCAAGTCAATGAATTCTTGGGTTTTTTTTATGTGCGCAAAAAACGCCCGATCTGACTGTAGGCCTTGTATTACGTGGCTTTCAGCCTGGAAAATAGGCTCTGTTCACAAGGTTATCCACAATTTGTGTGGATAACCTTTTCTGTCGCCTGGAACTGGAGTGACGATGAAAGCCCCGTTTAATTTCACCCGCTTCCTGCCCATGGCTGCTCGCCTGCTTGGCCGTGGGCGCTTGCCGACGTTGCTGTTCGCGGTCGCCGCCAAAGGCTCGAGCCAGGGCAACCGGCTGGGCAAGCTCAAGGACGACCTCAAGCTGCTCCAGGCCTTGTGCCTGGCCTACTGGCGCGGCGAGTACCGGGCCATCAGCCCCAAGGCGCTGATTTCGGTAGTGGCAGGGTTGATGTACTTCCTGAGCCCGATTGACGCGATCCCGGACTTTATCCCGGTGTTCGGCATGCTCGACGACATTGCTGTGCTGGCGTGGGTCATGAAGACCCTCGACGGCGAACTGAGCGCCTTTCGCGCCTGGCGCGAGCGTCAGCTCCCCGAGAAACTTGCGGTGGTTGAGCGCCTTCCTGCGACGCCTCAGCTGCTTACGCAGGAACACCTGAAAAAAAACTGAACCTTGGGAATATCCCCCTGCGCTCTTTGTGGCTGTTAGGATTACACTCCTAAGGAAAGTACTTACGAAGTAAGTGTTGTGATCCTACGGGGCAGTCATGGATATTCAGATAATTACAAAGGATGGCGAGCCCGAATATGCGGTTCTGCCATGGGCTCAGTATCAGGCGCTGTTAAAAGCTGCCGGTCAGCAACAGCCAACGCCTCCCGCTTCGACCATTAGCCAAGCCACTGCCGAACCGGATCTGCGCCCCCTGGAGCAGCTGCGAAGCCTGCGCGAGGCCAAGGGCCTGGCCATCGAGGTTCTGGCGCGCACGGTGGGCATCAGCCCGTCTTACCTGGGCCTGATCGAAAGCGGTGAGCGCCAGCCGGACGCAGCCATCCGCCGCAGCCTGGCCTGGGAACTTGGCGTTGCAGGTTGGAGGGACGAAACGTGAGCGTACGCATCAGCCGTCAACATTGGGATGGGTTACTCAACGAGCTGGACCAGGCGCGCCGACAGCGCCACCTCTTGACCTACCGCGCCTTGCTGGAGCGCCTGCAATTTCCCACGCCGGCCATGCAGACCCTGACGGCTGCGCTGGAGCACCTGGCGGCGCTGGATGCCAAGGCCGACCAACCACTGCGCAGTTCCCTGGTGATCAGCCAGGGCGCCAGTCGCCTGCCACGTACCGGTTTCTTTGAATGCGTGGAGCGTCTCGGGCGCTTCTGCGGGCCGTCCGATGGCGTGGCCGCGGCGTCGTGGCACGCATCCGAAGTGGTGCGAGTATTTGAATACGATTATCCCGAGTCAGCGGAGGCGTAGTGTTCTGGAAGCTCAAGGCGTATGCCAGTTACTGGCTGGCGCGCAAGTTGTTTCATTGGTCCTGGTTCGTGCGACAGCCGCGTGGCTGGCAGTGGCTTGAAGGCCAGTTCGCGCGCATGGCCAATCTGGGCGACGTAGGAGCACAGAGTTTCTACGGACATATCCTGACGTTTCGTGGCAAGGGCCTTGGCGCCCGTGAAGAAGGCGTGCGACTGTTGCGGCTGGCGGCCCTGGCCGGCGACGGCAAGGCGGCCTACCAGATTGGGGTGTTGAGCCTTGCGGGCAGCCTTGGCAAGGCGCCTGATCCGCTGGAGGCGGCACGCTGGTGGAAAATCGCCGCCCGAGCCGGGCACCCGTTGGCGCAGATGCGCCTGGAGCAACTCTGATCTAGAGCGGCTGCGGTTCTGCCTGGCCCAGCTCCAGGCTGTCAATCACATGAATGCTGTAGCCCGCCACGTTCTTCGCGTGGTGCTTGGCTTGCGAGGCCAGTTCCGCCAACTGGCTGGCATCGAGTTGTCCACAGGCCTGTGGATACAAATGCACCACGCCGATGGACAGCGACAGCAGCGCAAACTCCTGGCGCACGCCCTGGCGGTTCAGTGCAACGAAACAGCCCGCGTCCAGATGCTCGCTGCGATAGAAGCGCCGGCACTGGGTGTGGAAGTCGTCCAGCAACTGGTTCAGCCGCTTGCGCCAATCCTGCGGCCCCAGCACCAGCAAAAAGTCATCACCGCCGATATGCCCGACGAAGTCGCGGCTGGGGTCTACCCGGTCGTTCAGGCATTGCGCCAGGCACAGCAGCACTTCATCGCCCCGGCCATAGCCGTAGATATCGTTGAATGGCTTGAAACTGTCGATATCGACGTAGCAGATCACAGACTCGCGTTGTTGCTGCAACAGCCGCGTCAGGCACTGCTGGATGGGGACGTTGCCCGGCAGCAAGGTCAGCGGGTTGGCATAGCGTGCCTGCTGGATTTTCAGCTCGGTAATCAGCTTGAGCACATCGATCACCCGGCCCAGCCCCAGATAATCGCCGTTGAGGGTGATGATGAAATCTTCCTCGATCCGCTGGCGTGCGCGACTGGTGAGCAGGCGGCTGACCTGCTGCAAGGACTGGCTCAGTTCCACCGCGAGAAAGTCATCACTCATCAAGCGGCTGATGGGCTTGCGGGCGAACAGATCGGTGGCGAACGGCTTGAGCAGCGCATCTGACAGCGAGTGCCGGTGCACGATGCCAATCGGGTGGCCACGCTCATCCAGCACCGCCAGGGAATTGAGGTTGGCCTGGCGCCGAAAGGCTTCCAGGACCTGCGCCGTGGCAGTGTGCTGGCCCACGGCCGGTTGTTCGTTGAGCAGGGCGCTGAGGTCGCTGCCTTCGTCGTTCAGCGCGACGTTGGCGTTGTCGGGCTTGGGCAGCATCAACCGCGCTTCCTGCGGCGGGTGTTCCTGGGGGCGGCAGAGCAGGTAGCCCTGCACCAGGTCGACGCCCATCTCGGTGAGCACCGCCAACTCTTCCGGCAACTCGATGCCTTCGGCGATGACCTGGGCCCGGGAGGCCTTGGCGATTTGCAGGATGGAGCCGACAAACTCGCGCTTGAGGGCGTCCTGGTGGATGCCGTCGATAAAGTGTCGATCGATCTTCACGTAGTCCGGGCGCAGCTCCGACCACAGCCGCAGGCTGGAATAACCGGCACCCAGGTCATCCAGGGCAATCGAAAAGCCCATGGCGCGGTAGTGGTGCAGCGCGGTTTGCAGCAGTTGAAAATCGTCGGTCGGGGTTTGCTCGGTCAGTTCGATCACCACCTGGCTGGGCGGGATGCCGAAGTCGCTGAGCAGTTGCAGGGTACGGCCGGGCTGGTGGGCGGTCTCCAGCAGGGATTCGGGTGAGACGTTGAGAAACAGCTTGCCCGGCAGTTTCTGCTCGCTGAACCGCCGGCAGGCACTTTCCCGGCAGACCATCTCCAGCTCACTGAGACGCCCGGCGTGACGGGCCACGGAGAACAGTGCGACAGGGGAGTGCAACGGGCTGTTGGACGGGCCGCGACTGAGGGCTTCATAACCGATGACGCGTCGTTCAGACAGGGAAATGATGGGTTGGAACAGGCTGTGCAAACTGCCTTGAGCCAGGATTGAGCCCAATGCATTCAGCTGTTCGGTCATGGTCATGATTTTCTCGGGTCGAAAAAAAAGGACCTGCTTTGGCAGGTCCTTCATTTCACGACAGAATGATGTCTATTTGATGACACTCCGAGGAGCGTTCACATTAAATCGCCATCATTTACTGCTTGGCCACCGTCTTGCTGATTTTCAAGTAGTCCAGCAGGATGCGCCCGGTCTCGCTCAGGTAGGCATCATCTTCCGGCTTGGTTTTATCAGGCTCGGCGGCGATCGCGTCTTCGTCTTCTTTCTTCAGTTCCTTGAGCGGGGCTTCGCCTTTGGCCTTGCGGCGGGCGTTCTCCAGCACCAGTTGCTGATTCTCGATGTCGGTGTGCTGCGCACGACGGTCGGCTTCGTTCAGGCTGACGGTTTTCTCTTCCATCAACTTCTTGGCCAGGGCCAGTTTGTCGCGGATGAAGATGAACTCGGCATCCTTGGCGGAGCGGGCTTCGTGATCAGCTTTCAACTCTGCGATGTACGGTTTGAACGGGTCTACCGCAGGCTTGATCGCAGGACGGATAGTGTCCCACGGCATCGCCTCGGGCAGGGCGCTCTCGCCGATTTCCTTGGTGTCGATGATCGACGGGAAATCGACGTCCGGCAGTACGCCCTGATGCTGGGTGCTCTGCCCGGAAACCCGGTAGAACTTGGCCAGGGTCAGTTTCAGCTCGCCATGGTTCAGCGGCTGGATGGTCTGCACGGTGCCTTTGCCGAAGGTCTGGCCGCCGATGATCAGCGCACGGTGGTAGTCCTGCATCGCGCCGGCAAAAATCTCCGAGGCGGATGCCGAGAGGCGGTTGACCAGCAACGCCATCGGCCCTTTGTAGAAGGCACCCGGGTTCTCGTCTTCCAGCACGTCGACACGGCCGTCAGCGTTACGCACCAGCACGGTCGGACCCTTGTCGATAAACAGGCTGGTCAGCTCGGTGGCTTCCTGCAGGGAACCGCCGCCGTTGTTGCGCAGGTCGATGACCACGCCGTCGACTTTTTCCTTCTGCAATTCTGTGAGGATTTTCTTAACGTCGCGGGTGGTGCTCTTGTAGTCCGGATCACCGGCGCGGAACGCTTTGAAGTCCAGGTAGAACGCCGGGATCACCACCACGCCGAGCTTGTAGTCCTTGCCATCCTGCTTGAGGTTGAGGACTTGCTTCTGGACGGCCTGGTCTTCGAGTTTCACCGCTTCACGGGTGATGGACACGATCTTGCTGGTCTGGTCGTTCGGTGCGTTGGTGTGCGGAATCACTTCCAGGCGCACCACGCTGCCTTTCGGCCCGCGGATCAGCTTGACCACTTCATCCAGGCGCCAGCCGACCACGTCGACCATCTCTTTGTCGGCCTGGGCCACACCGATGATCTTGTCGGCCGGGGCAACCTGCTTGGTCTTGTCGGCCGGACCTGCCGGCACCAGACGCACGATCTTCACCTGGTCGTTATCGCTTTGCAGGACGGCACCGATGCCTTCCAGCGACAGACTCATGTTGATATCGAAATTTTCCGCGTTATCTGGCGACAGATAATTGGTGTGCGGGTCGTAGGACATTGCGAAGGTGTTGATGTAGGCCTGGAAGATATCTTCGGCACGGGTCTGATCCAGACGTGCCAGCTGATTCTTGTAGCGCTTGGTCAACAGTTCCTGGATGGCCTTCGGCTCTTTGCCGGCGATCTTCAAGCGCAGGACTTCATCCTTGACGCGCTTGCGCCACAGGTCGTCCAGCTCGGCTTCGGTGGTCAGCCAAGGAGCGTCCTTGCGGTCAACCAGCAAGGTCTCTTTCTTGGTGAAGTCGAACTTGTCGACACCTTTGTCCAGCTCACCAATGGCGAAGTCCAGACGCGCTTTGACGCGGTCCAGGTAGCGCTTGTAGATGGTGAAGCCGGGCTGCAGGTCACCGCTCTTGAGGAAGTCGTCGAACTGCGTCTTCCACTTGTCGAACTCGGTGATGTCGCTGGCCAGGAAATAGCTGCGCGAGGGATCCAACAGCTTGAGGTAGCTGTCGTAAATGATCACCGAACGAGCGTCGTCCAACGGCGGCTTGCTGTAATGGTGGCGCTTGAGCAACTCGACGACGTTAAGGCTGGCAATCACCTCATCGCGATCAGGCTGAAGGTTGTCCCAGCTGTTGGCTGCGAACGTATTGCTCGACAGCGGCAAAAGGCCGATACCGATAAAAAGAGCGAGGGCGGTGCTGGGGAACAAATGCTTCATGCTGATTCGACGCGGGGGCAATTGATAACGCATATTAGGCCGTCTTTGAAGTCGCCGGTTCCATATGGGCCGGTCGCATAATGCAAAAAGCCCGACGCTACAGCAACGGGCTCAGTCCAGACTCACTATGGAGGCACTGTGAAAGCATTGCAAGGCGTTGAAGGTCATGTGGAGTGGCAAGAAGAGCCAAGTCCTACATGCGATGTAGGCCAAGTACGCATTCGCGTGGCGGCTGCGGGCCTGAATCGCGCCGATTTATTACAGCGTTCGGGGCTTTATCCGCCACCTCCCGGTGCTAGCCAGGTGCTGGGCCTGGAGTGTTCCGGGGTGATCAGCGAAGTCGGCGCCGGTTCGTCGTGGCAAGTGGGGGATCGGGTTTGCGCCTTGCTGGCTGGCGGCGGGATGGCTGAAGAAGTGGTGGTGGATGCGCGGCATGTGCTGCCGGTGCCGGAGGGCGTATCCCTGGTGGAAGCGGCCGGGTTGCCCGAGGTGTACAGCACCGCGTGGCTGAATCTGTTCCAGTTGGCGGGCCTCAAGCCCGGTGAGAAGGTGTTGTTGCATGCCGGCGCCAGTGGGGTGGGCTCGGCGGCGATTCAGTTGTGCAAGGCGTTTGGCAGCCCGTGCTGGGTCAGCGTGGGGTCGGCGGATCGCCTTGCGTACTGTGAAGCGCTGGGGGCTCAGGGGGGTGTGGTACGTACTGACGGCATCGAGGGCTTGAGGGATTTTGGACCGTTCGATGTGATTCTTGACCCGGTGGGGGGGAATTACGCGGCGCTGAATCTCAAGCTGGTGGCGCGTGATGGGCGCTGGGTGTTGATTGGGTTGATGGGGGGGCGTGAGGCGCAGATCGATCTGGCGCAGGTGTTGGCCAAGCGTGTGCAGGTGTTGGGGTCGACGTTGCGCAGTCGGGATGATCAGTTCAAGGCTGACTTGTTCAGTGACTTGAGCCAGCATGTTTGGCCGTTGTTTGCCGAGGGGCGCTTGAGTCCGCAACTGGCCAGGACGTTTCCGATCAAGGATGCCGAGGCTGCGTTTGCGGAGCTGGCGACTAATCGGATTTCAGGGAAGCTGGTGTTGGTGATTGACGAGAGTCTGACCTGATTTCAGATGCGACATTTGTGTTGGGGGGAGTTGGGCTGGGTGTATATCCGTTATTTTCGTAACGGCGACTATTGGTTCCGCTCTTACAGCGGCTCACTTTTGAAGAGCGCAAAAGTAAGCAAAACGCTCTTGCCCCACCACTCGGCACCTCGCTTAGGCTCGGTGTGCCCTCAC
>NZ_JACAPN010000069.1:11348-12253 GCF_013385665.1 Pseudomonas sp. D4002 | reverse complement strand
CGCCAGACCGACAGCGGCAGCGTGACCTTCAAGCGCGTGCGTGTGGAAGAGTCCGACCTGTTGCTGGACCCGGGCCCCCTGAGTACTCCGTTCGCCTGCCTGCGGCCGTTGATTGCGCAACTGCACTTCGCGAATATCTTCCTCGGCATCGCCGAAGGCGCGTTCGAAGAGGCGCGCCAATACACCCTGGAAGAAGCCCGCCCGTGGTTCCGCTCCAGCGCCAGCCACAGCACCCAGGACCCTTACATCCTCAGCCATTACGGCGATTTCTGGGTGGCGCTGCAAAGCACCCGCCTGCTGGTGGAGCGCGCAGGCCAGGTGCTGGACGCGGCATGGGCCAAGGGCTCGGCCCTGACCAGCGAGGAACGCGGCGAAACGGCGATTGCCATCGCCACCGCCAAAGTCGCCGCCAGCCGCAATGGCCTGGAGTTGTGTAGCAAGGTCTTCGAGGTCACCGGCGCACGGGCGACCAACGCCTCGGTGGCCCTCGACAGGCACTGGCGCAACTTGCGCACCCAGAGCCTGCATGACCCGCTGGACTACAAACTTCATGAACTGGGCGAGTGGGCACTGAACGGTACCGCGCCCATCCCGACGTTTTATTCCTGATCTTTTATTCAAAGGGATAACCATGCAACTGCTGACCCTACCGCCCTCGCCCGCCCTTGCCACCTCCATCCGCGCCACCGCGCAGGTGTTTGAAGACCCCAGGTCCAAGGCCTTGCTCAAGCATGTGCAACAAGTTGCGCCGAGCGAAGCCAGCGTGCTGATCATCGGTGAAACCGGCACCGGCAAAGAGTTGGTCGCACGGCATATCCACAACCTCAGTGGCCGCAAGGAGCAGCCATTCGTGGCGGTGAATTGCGGTGCGTTCTCCGAATCACTGGTGGAAGCCGAGCTGTTCG
>NZ_JACAPN010000069.1:10972-11296 GCF_013385665.1 Pseudomonas sp. D4002 | reverse complement strand
TGCTGCGGGTATTGCAGGAGCGTGAAGTAGTGCGCCTGGGTTCGCGCAAAAGCATTCCGATCAATGTGCGGGTGCTGGCGGCGACCAACGTGCAGCTGGAAAAAGCCATCAACGCCGGGCATTTCCGCGAGGACCTGTTCTACCGCCTGAACGTGGTCAACCTGGAACTCAGCCCGCTGCGGGATCGCCCCGGCGATATCCTGCCGCTGGTGCAGTATTTCATCGATACCTACACCCGCCGCCTCGGCTATGGCGAGATCATCTTGAGCAAGGAAGCCGAGCAACGCCTGGCCACCTACAGTTGGCCGGGGAATATCCGCGAGC
>NZ_JACAPN010000069.1:8687-10963 GCF_013385665.1 Pseudomonas sp. D4002 | reverse complement strand
CCACACCCTGCTGATCTGCCGCGACGGTGTGATCCAGGCCGATGACCTGCGCATGTCCAACCTGCGTATCGAACGCCAGGAAGACAGCACCACCGCCCATGACCTGCTCGACCAGGCCTTCCAGCGGCTGTTCGAAGAGCAGATAGAAAACCCCCACGAACAGGTGGAACGCAGCCTGCTCACCGCCGCCTACCGGCTGTGCCAGCACAACCAGGTGCACACCGCCGAGTTGCTGGGGCTGAGCCGCAACGTGACCCGCACCTTGCTGATCAACCTCGGTGAGCTGAAGGTCAACAAGCGCCGCCCGCTGGCCGGTGCCAAGGATGACCGGGTGCTGCACCTCTCGATCTGAACCTGACTGCGCGGCGTACCCGGTACGCCGCCTGGTCACACCACCGCTTCATCCAGCGCATCGCTGAACTGGCGACTCCACAACCGCGCATATTGCCCGCCCTGGCGCAGCAACTGTTCGTGGCTGCCGTCCTCGATCACCCGGCCATTGTCGAACACCAGGATCCGGTCCAGGTGGGCCACGGTGGACAGCCGATGCGCGACCACCAGCACGGTCTTGTCTTCCATGATTTCGTCGAGCTTGTCCTGGATAAAGCGCTCGGTGATCGAGTCCAGGCTGGAAGTGGCTTCGTCCATCACCAGGATCGGCGCGTTTTTCAGCAACACCCGGGCAATCGCAATGCGCTGGCGCTGGCCGCCGGACAATTTGACCCCACGCTCGCCCACCAGCGATTCGTAGCCGTGTTCCATGCTGTCGATAAATTCACTGGCGCCGGCGCGGTGGATCGCCTCGGCGACCTCGTCCATCGAGGCATCCAGGCGGCCGTAATGGATGTTTTCGCGAATGCTGCGGTGGAACAGGCCGGGCTCCTGGGGAATCAGGCCGATCTGCTGGTGCAGCGAATGTTGGGTCACCTCGCGCACGTCCTTGCCGTCCACCAGCACCTGGCCTTGCTGCACGTCGTAGAGACGCAGGAGCAAGCTCAGCAGGGTCGACTTGCCGGAGCCCGAAGCACCCACCAGGCCGACTTTCTGGCCGGCGGGGATGACGATATTCAGGTGTTCGAAAATCGAACGGTCACCGCCATAGCTGAAGCCGACATCGCGAAACTCGATATCGCCGCGCTTGACCATCAGCGCCTTGGCGCCGGGTTGGTCGATGACTTCATGGGGGCGGATCAGGGTGCGCACACCGTTGGCGATATTGCCGGTGGCTTCGAAGAATTCGAGAAAGCGTCGCGACAGGTTTTCCACATCGCTGATGATCAACAACGAAAGGCTGGTGGACATGACAAACGCAGCAATGTCGATACGGTGGCTGCGCCACAGGTAGAGCGCCAGCAATAACAAACCGAGCTTAAGCACTACGCCACAGGAAGCCTGGAACCAGCGAATTTTCTCCATATACCCCAGGGATCGGTAGGCAGCCGCCACCTCCTTGTCGAGGAAAGTGCCGAGGTAACTGTGCTCGAACGCATGGCGCGCAAACAGGCGGATATTGGCCAGATTGGAGACCGCATCCACCACTTTGCCGGTGCTGGTGCTGCGCGCTGCCGAATACTGTTGCGCCAGAGGATGACTGCGGCGTGCGAGGACGTAGCAGATAGCGATAAACGCCACCGACCAACCCGCCATGAACAACGCCAACAACGGCGATGCGGTCCATAGCAAGGCCGTGGCCAGGCTCAGCGTCACCAGCAGCGGGATCAGGTCGAACAACAAGATGCTCAGGGTCTGATTCACGCCCAGGGTAATTTCCGCCACCCGATGCGCCAGTGCCCCGGCGAACTCATTGCTGATGAAACGATGGGAGTGCTGCTGCAGATAGGCGAACACCACATGCGTCACAGTGCGCCGCTGCAACGGCAAGACGTGGATATGGCAGCCTGCCGATGCACGGGTAAACAGTACTTGGCACACCAGTAGCGCGCTTAGCAGTGTCAGTGGCCATTGCAGCACTTCAAAGGCACGCTCCGCTTCCAGCCCGTTGCTCACGGTGCGGGTGATCTGCCCCAGCCCCCAGGGCGTCAGAATCGAACACACCACCGCGGCGATCTGCAGCAGCAGGATAGCCAGGTACCAACCTTTGAAATGTCCGATGAAATGCCGCACAAACGCCGCCGGCGTCGATGGCAAGTGCTGGACATTCCAGGTGCGAAACAATGAAAAAGACGAGCTCATGGCCAATGACATTCCTGAATGACGCCTGTGGCCGCGCAGCTTTCAGGCAAAAATGGTGAGTGTGATCGTTCCCACGCTCTGCG
>NZ_JACAPN010000069.1:0-8578 GCF_013385665.1 Pseudomonas sp. D4002 | reverse complement strand
CAAGCTCCCTCGCCACAGGTTCAGCGTCACTTTTGGGATTGGTAGCGAAGTTCCTCCAACTCACGACCGCCCCGAGCAAGGGTGCGGCTTGATTCGGGCTGCGCTATCCATCCTGCATTTTGGTAAAAGCGCACTGCCCGCCGGTTTTCAGCCAGCACCCACAACGTCGCCGTCTCCAGGCCCAGGCTCGCGAGATGCTCCAGCCCCCTGAGCCACAGCGCCCTGCCCACCCCCGTTCCCCAATGCTCGGCCAGCACATACACCGCCTGCACTTCACCGGTTACGCCTGGATCAGCATCCTCATCACGACTCGAGCTGACAACAATCCAGCCCACCACACGCCCCTCGACCTGCGCGACAAACACAGCTTCGCTCCCCTGCTCAATCGACTGCCGCCAAAAGGCTTCACGCCGAGGCTGCGTCGCCTCCAGCGAAGCCAGGTAATCCGCCGGCATCAGTTCACGATAAGCCTGCTGCCAACTGCGAATATGCACCCAGGCAATGTCACCTGCGTCCTCGATACGTGCTGCACGAATCATCCAATTCCCTCTGCGCGTTTTGCATAAATCGCCGAGCCCGCCTGGGGCGACAGCCTGCGATAAACCAGCCCCGACAAGGCACACAGCAATCCGGCACCCGCCATGATCCAGGCGATATCACTCTGCTCGACCGTGGCATGCCCGCGTACGGCCATGATCAAGCCGAGCAGCCCCGCCGCGATGCCCACCGATAAACTCAACGTCAACTGAATGGTCATCGCCGACAGGCTGCTGGCGCGGCTGGATTGCTCCGGTGGCACGTCGGCATAGGTCAACGCCCCCAGGGTGCTGAATTGCAGCGAGCGAATGATCCCGCTGCCAAATAACACCAGTATTACAATCCAGTAAGGCGTTGATACCTCGAACAGGCTGCACGCCAGGATGGTTGCACCGGTGAGCACCGCATTGCCGATCAAGGTGCGCCGGAAACCGAAGCGGCTGACAATCCGCACTGCCAGCATTTTCATCAGCAACGCCCCCACGCCACCGGCCACGCTCAGCAGCCCCGCCTGCAACGGGTTAAGCCCGAAACACAGCTGGAACAGCAACACCAGCAAAAACGGCTGTGACGCGCTGCCGATGCGCATCAGGTTGCCGCCCCAGAAGCTCACCGCGAAGGTCGGGATTTTCAACAATGAAAAATCGATCAACGGGTACGCCGTCCGCCGTGCATGCAGGACATACAGCCAGGCACTCAACAGCCCGCCGCCAATCAGCAGCAACGCCCACTGGCGCGGCAACAGGCCGTGGCCCAGCACCTCGAAACCGAACACCAGCCCGCCCAATGCCACGCCGCTGAGCAACAGGCCGGGAACGTCCAATGGCTGGCCGGGTGTCCCGGAATAGTCCGGGATATAGCGCAGCACCAGGATCACCCCAAGCACTCCGATCGGCAGGTTGATCAGGAAGATCCAGTGCCACGACAGCACCGTCACCAACAGCCCGCCCAACGGTGGGCCCAGCAGCGGCCCAACCAGCGCCGCCACCGTCAGGTACGACATGGCACGCAGCAGGTTTTCCCGCGCCGACCAGCGCAGCAGGATCACCTGCCCCACCGGCACCATCATCGCCCCCGCAGCGCCCTGGGCCAAACGCGCCAGGGACAGTTGCAACAACGAGCCCGAGCAGGCACAGGCCACCGAAGCGAGGGTGAAGAGCACGATGGCGCTGATAAACACCCGACGCGGCCCGAACCGGTCGGCCGCCCAGCCGCTGACCGGCACGAACAGCGCCACCGCCAGCAGGTACAGCGACACCACCAGGTTCATGCGCACGCTGGGCTCGCCGAAATCCTGGGCCATCTGCGGCAGCGCGGTGAGCACTGCCGTGGCGTCGATCAGTTCCATGAACAGCGCACAGCCGATGATCATCGGCACCCGGCGCGCATGCCCGGTGCCCACCTCGCCCAAGGGGTGTGAAAGGTCGAGGGCTTTGTTCAAAACAGCCCCGATGTCGGAGGCGGCGTGCCCTTGAGTTGCCAGGCGCCCACGGCTGCGGCTTTCCAGTGCCGGGGATTGTGGTTGGCCACGGTGCGCGCGTTGCGCCAGTGCCGGTCCAGGTTATGCGCGCGGCCGGTGGTGGAAGCGCCACCCACGTCGAACACCAGCTCGGCGGCCTTGAGCGCCGACTCGGCCGCGATGTATTGCGCCTGGGCCACGTCCACTGCCGCCTGGTCGACGGCCACCGCATCAAGATCCGCAGCCCAGGCGCGGTCAATGGAGTCCGCCGCGTGCAACACCACCGCTTCGGCGGTAAAGGCCCGGGCCGAAACGTCGCCCACGCTCAGTTCCACGTACGGGTCATCCACCGAGCGCGTGGCGCTGCTGTGCTTGATCGGCCGCGCATGCTCCTTGGCGAAGGTCACCGCATCATTCAGCGCATTGCGCGCAATACCGGCCTGCACCGCCGCGAGGAACACTTGCAGGAACGGCGTGACAATCGTGCGCTTGCCTTCCTCGACGGTGCGGGTGCGGATCTCGCTGGCCAACACCTGCACATCATGCAGATGGGTGGTGCCACTGGCGGTCAGGCGCTGGCCCATGGCGTCGAAATCATCCAGCAACTCCAGGCCCTGGCGGTTGCGCGGCAGGATGAACGACACGGGCTGGTCATTCTCGTCCAGGGCGACGGCGCTGACCCAATCGGCATACAACGAACCGGTGCTGTAGTACTTGCTGCCGCAAGCGCGAAAGTGCTCGCCGTCACGCACGATGCGCGCACTGATCGAACCGTTGGCACCGCCGACTTCCCAGCCGGCATTGCCGATCACGGCGCCTTGCAGGTAGCGCCCGAACCAACGCTCGCGCTCCTCCTCCGCCCCCTCGGCGCGGGACGCCAGCAGGCCTTCGACAAACCCGAAACCGGGGCGCAGCGCCTGGGCCACGTTGGAGTCGGCCGAGGCGATGCGAATCAGCAAGGCAATCACGTCCTTGACCGAACCACCGGCGCCGCCAAACCGCTTGGGAATCCGCACGGTAAACAACCCGGCCTGGGCGATCTGCGCCACGGCCTCATACGGCAGTTGGCGGTCACGCTCACGTTGCGCAGCGCCGGCGGCAATCTGCGGCAGGATGCGGTCGGCACGGGCGTTCAGTTCGGCCACCGTTACAACCGGCGGCGTGGGTACAGCAGACAACTTGCTCATGGCACTTCCTTGATTCAGGTCTAGATGGCGATTTTCCACAGGCGCGATTCATCAAACAGCCAGCCGGGGTTTTCCGGCTCCAGGGCCGGCACCACCAACTGCTTGCCGCTGCCTGGCAGGCGTGGCACCGCGCCCAGCAGGCGCCGGGTGTATTCGTGCTGGGGCGATTCAAACAACGTCTCGACGCTGGCGCTTTCCACCACCTGGCCGTGGCGCATCACCAACACTTCGTCGCTGACGTGGCGAATCACCCCCAGGTCGTGGGAGATAAACAGGTAGGCCAGGCCCAGCGAGGCTTGCAGGTCGGCCAGCAGATCCAGGACCTGGGCCTGCACCGACACGTCCAGCGCCGACACCGGCTCGTCGCAGATAATCACTTTGGGGTTGCTGGCAATCGCCCGGGCAATCGCCACGCGCTGGCGCTGCCCGCCCGACAGTTGCAACGGTCGGCGCTCGGCCAATTGCGGCGCCAGGCGTACCTGGTCGAGCAACTGTGTCACGCGGGCCGCCTGTTGCTCGGCGTCGATACCGGCAACGTCCAGCGCATCACTGAGGATCTGCCCCACCGTCCAGCGCGGGTCGAACGAACTCAGCGGGTCCTGATAAATCACGCTGATATCCCGGCGATGCACACGGCGGGTCTTTTCCTCGACCCGCTCGGTACCTGCCGCGGCCCATGGCTGGTCGAGAAAACGCACCTCACCGGCATCCGGTTGCAGCAAGCCGAGGGCGATGCGTGCCACGGTGGTTTTGCCGGAGCCGGATTCACCGACGATGCCCAGGGTGCGACCGGCGCGCAGCTCGAAGCTGACGTTATCCACCACCTGGCGCGACTGTTGATCGGGGCCCACATACCGCTTGCCCAGGCCGGAGGCCTTGAGCAGCACCGGCGAATCCGCGCCGGGCCGTGGTTGCGCCACAGCGTTGCTGCGCTCCGGCGACAGGCGTGTGCCCTGGGCATGCTCGGCGGGCACCGCATCCAGCAACGAGCGGGTGTAGGCGTGGCGTGGGTTGAGCAGCACCTGATCCCTCGGGCCCTGCTCCACCACTTCGCCGTGGCGCAGCACCAGCACCTCATCCGCCAATTGCGCGACCACTGCCAGGTCATGGCTGATGATCAGCAGCGAATCACCACGGGCCTTGATCTGCTGCAATACCTGCAGGATCTGCGCCTGCACCGTGGCATCCAGCGCCGTGGTCGGTTCATCGGCAATTACCAGGCCGGGGTTCAATGCGAGTGCGCTGGCAATCAGCGCACGCTGGCGCAGGCCGCCGGAGAGTTGATCGGGGCGCTGGCGGGCACGCAGTTGCGGCTCGGGTACGCCCACCAGATCCAGCAGTTCAATGACGCGTTCGCCACGGCTGCGACGGTCGCCCCAGCGATGGGTCTCCAGCACTTCGAGAATTTCCTTGCCCACCGGCCGCAACGGGTCGAGGGACACCAGTGCGTCCTGCAACACGAAGCCGATGCCATTGCCACGCAAACGACGCCAGCCGCGTTCCGACAGGCTGAGCAAATCCACACCGTCATAGCTCAAGGTGCGCGCCGTAACCTTCGCGCCCGCACCCGCCAGGCCGATCAGACTGCGGGCGGTGACGCTTTTACCGGAGCCGGATTCGCCCACCAGCGCCAGGGTCTTGCCAGGCTCCAGGGTGAAAGACAGATTGCGCACCACCGACTGCCCGGCAAACTCGATGGACAGCCCTTCAACGATCAAGCGTTTCTGGTCGCTCATGAAAGACGGCCCTCCAGGCGTTGTTGCAGGTAACGGCCAGTGACCGTGGTCGACAGCGTGGTCAATACGATGAACAGCCCGGGGAAGAACGTCAGCCACCAGGCGTTGGCGATGAAGTCGCGGCCCATGGACAACATGGTCCCCCACTCCGGTGCCGGCGGACGGGCGCCCAGGCCGAGAAAACTCAGGGCCGAGGCCCAGACAATCGCCTGACCCACGCCCATGGTCAGGGTCACGATCAACGGGCGCATGGCGTTCGGCAGCAACTGGCGCAGGATGATCCGCAGCGGCGGATGCCCGAGGGCGCGGGCGGCTTCGATATAGCCCGCGTTGCGCACCGCCAGCACCTGGCCACGGACCATCCGCGCATAACCCGGCGCACTGCCCAGCCCGGTGGCGACGATCAGCGGGCCGATGCCGCTGCCGAAAATAGCCACGAACAACAGCGCCAGGATCAGGCTCGGAAACGCAAACAGCACTTCCAGCAACCAGCCCACGCCGCGGTCCACCCGCGCGCCGCCCAGCCCGCCCAACAGGCCAAGCACAATGGCGATGGTCATCGCAATCGCCGTGGCTGCCAGGCCGATGAACAACGACTGGCGGGTGCCATGGATCACCCGCGAAAAAATATCCCGCCCCGACTGATCGGTGCCGAACCAGTGGCTCAGGCTCGGCGAATGAAACGCATCGCGGGGCACGATGGCCAGCGGGTCGCTGTAGGCGAACAACTGCGGCACCAGCGCCGCGACGATCACCAGCAACAGAAAGGTAATCGCCAACAGCGGGCCGAGGCGCAGCGTGCGAGTGGTGCGCTGAATCCGCAGTGCGGGCAGCGGTGTTTCCAGGGTCAGGCCACTCATGCTGGAAGTTCCTGTTGGCGAGGGTCGACCCATAGGTACAACAGGTCGACCAGGATATTGGCGAGCACGTAGCCGGCGGCGACCACCAGGCTGATGCCGATGGTCAGCGGCAGGTCCTGGGCCTGCACCGCCTGGTACAACTGGCGGCCGAGGCCCTTGCGGGAAAAAATCACTTCGATCACCACGGCGCCGCTGATCAGCGCGCCGATGGCCCAGCCCGACAGCGAGATGCCCGGCAACACGGCGTGGCGCAACGCGTGTTTGAAGCGCACGTTGAAGTCACTCAGGCCACGGGTGCGGGCGGTCAGGATGAAGGGTTGGTCGAGGGTCAAATCCAGGGATTCGCGGGTGACCTGGGCGATAAACCCGGCCAGCGGAATCGCCAGGGCGAACGACGGCAACACCAGGGTGCGCCAGCCATCACTGCCTGCCGGCGGGAACAGCCGCAGGCCGAACGCAAACACCGCCAGCAGCAGAATCCCCAGCCAGAAGTGCGGCAGCGCGGCGGCCAGGGTTTCGGCCAACGAGGCCAGGCTGGCAACCCAGCGTCGCCGGCCGGCGGTCAGCACCGTCAGCGCCAGCACCAGGACCCAGGCCAGGGCGAGCGAGGTCAGGGTCAGCTCCAGGGTCGGCCAGGATTGCTCGGCGAGCACTCGGGTCACCGGCAGGTGCTGGGAATAGGAAACCCCCAGGTCACCCTGCACCAGTCGCCCGAGGTACAACGCGTATTGCACCGCCAATGGTTTGTCGAGGCCGTACTCGCGGGTGGCTTCGGCGATGGTCTCGGGGGTGGNNGAGGATCGCCTGCACCGGATCGCCGGGCATCAGGCGCAAGGCAAAGAACGTCAGCGTGGCCACCGCCCAGAGCACCAGCACGCCGCCGGCAAGGCGCCACAGCGCACGTTTGCCGAGCCGGGCCAGGCGCTCGCGCCGTGGGTTGGCAAGTGATGTGTCGCTCATTTGTTCACCCATGCGTCATAGAGATAAGTCACCGCCAGCGACGGCTCCAGCCGCACGCCCTGGGTGGTCTTGTAGATACCCAGCCGCGTGCTTTGCGGGTAGGTGGTCAATTGCAGGTACTGGCTGGAAGCGATTTTCTGCGCCTGGTAATACAGCGCCCGGCGCTGCTCGCTGTCCTGGGTAGTGAGGGCTTGCCGGATCAGCGTGTCGAACGCCGGGTCACTGAAGCCTGCGGTGTTCTGGTGGTAACCACCGACACCCGCCGGGCTGATGAACTCACTGCCGAAGATGATCCGCAGCACGTCGGCGGTGTTGGTGTTCCAGTAGCCGAGGCGAATGTCGTAGTCCCAGTCGGCCTGGCGTTTGGTGGCCTGCACGTCACTCATCTGGTCGACGATCAGCTCGAAGCCGACCTGCCGGGTGGTGGCCTGCACCTGTTCCCACAAGGTGTATTCCGACGGTGGCGTGCGGTTGCCCATCACCACGTGAACTTGCAGGCGCTTGCCGTCCTTGGTGCGGTAGCCCTCGCTGTCGCGCTGGGTCCAGCCGGACTGGTCGAGTAACTGCGCAGCCCGGGCCGGGTCGTAATCCTGGGCGTGCTGGAACTCCGGGCTGTAGAAGCGCGTGGCTGGGCTCAGCGGCCCGCCGGCGCGGGGGAATTCGTTGAAGTACACGCTCTTCAACGCACCCTCGATGTCGGAACTGCGTACGAAGGCTTCGCGCACTCGCACGTCATCGAACGGCGCACGGGTAATGTTCAGCGTGCCGTTGGTGGGGTTGCCGGGGCGTTGGGCGATCACCAGGGTCAGGTCCGGGTTGCGTCGAGCGGCCTCGTGGGATTCGGGGGGCAATGCCTCGATCACGTCGACCTCGCCAGCCTGCAACGAGGCGAAGCGCACGGAAGGTTCCTGGATGAACTTCCAGACGATCCGGTCGAGCCAGGCCGGGCCCTGGTGCTTGGCGGTGGGTGGCGCCCAGTTGTAGTCGGGGTTGCGCACCAGCTCGACCTGGCTTTGCCGGTCCCAGCGCACGACCTTGAACGGGCCGCTGCCGACCGGGCTTTCGCAGTTCACATCGCGCGAGCGCAGCAATGCCGTGGGGGACTCGATGCCGAGGAAGCCTTGGGCGAGGACTTCAAGAAAGGCCGCGTACGGCGTGGCCAGGTGCACCACTGCGGTGTATTCGTCGAGCACGTCGGTGCTGCGGTATTGGCGGATGTAGCCGCCTGCGGTGCTGGACTGGGTCTTGGGGTTGGCCATGTGGTCGAGGTTGGCCTTGACGGCGGCGGCGTTGAACGGGGTGCCGTCGGTGAAGTGCACGTCGTTGCGCAGGTGGAAGGTGTAGGTCAGGCCGTCGGGGGAGACTTCCCAGGTCTTGGCGAGCCAGGGGCCGATGCGGCCGTCGGCGTCCATCGAGACCAGGGAGTCGAGGTACTGCTGGGCGACGAACACCTGGGGCATGTCGCCGGCCACATGGGGGTCGAGGCAGGTGGGTTCGCGGTCGGTGGCGTAGACCAGGGTGCCGCCCTTTACCGGTTGGTCACTGCGTGTGACGGTGGAGCTGCCTTGGCCACAGCCCAGGAGCAGGCCGCAGAGTGTGGCGGTGCCGATAAGGAGCAACGGGCTGGATCGTCGCGGGTAAGGGGCGGGTTCTTGCATGATGGGTCAGGCCTAAAGTCCGGGAACTGGGTCATTGCACAAGGCATGCCGGTTTTTTGGGCCTGTAAACAGGGGGGATTGGAGGGTTGGGGGATTGCTGAAAACGACAATGTGTGTGGGAAGTGTTGGTCAGGCAACAGCTCGGCCTTGGGGGGGCGTGAGGTTTGAGTACATATCCGTT
>NZ_JACAPN010000068.1:7787-36439 GCF_013385665.1 Pseudomonas sp. D4002 | reverse complement strand
GTAAGAGCGGAACCATAAGCGGCCGTTACCGCAGCAACGGATATGTACCCATAACCCCGCCATCCCCCCGCATTGCACCCGCAGCCCAGAGCCGATAGTCTTGCAAATCATTACCAGCCCAATCGCCCCAGCACCCCCGGGCCCATTGGGTAAAAGGAGAGGTTTGTGAACATCGGACAGTTCGCCTTTCAACGCCAGGTTGAAAATCTATACGTCGACCACAACGCCTGGCTACGTACCCTGTTGCGCCGCAAGCTGGGCAACGCATTAGACGCCGCCGACCTGGCCCACGACGTCTACCTGCAACTCATGCGCAAGGGCCAACTCCCGCCCACCGGCGAATCCCGGCGACACCTGACCCAGATCGCCAACGGCCTGGTCATCGACCTCTACCGCCGCCGCCAGATCGAATCCGCTTACCTGCAAGCCCTGGCCCTGTTGCCCGAACCCTGCGCCCCCGATGAAGAAACCCGCGCCCTGGCCATCGAGGCCCTGATCCAAATCGACGCCGCCCTGCACAGCCTGCCACCCAAGGCGCGCCAGGCCCTGTTGCTGTGCAAGCTCGATGGCCTGAGCTACCGCGAGATCGCCGCCGAGCTACAGGTCTCCGTCTCCTCGGTGGAAAAGTACATCGCCGCCGGCCTGCTGGCCTGCTACCAGACCCTGTACGGCTGACCCTCGCAATGTCGACCGAGCAGCCAATCTCCCCGGATATCATCGAGCGCGCCGCCGCCTGGATGGCCCGCCTGTGGGCCGATGACGCCAGCGCCGAAGACCACGCCAACTGCCTGCACTGGCGCGCCGAACACCCCCATCACGAACTGGCCTGGACGCGCCTGCTGGGCTTCGAACAAAAACTCCACAGCATCCCCGCGCCGGTGGCCAGGCACAGCCTGGCCGAACCCGACGCTCCCGACTCCCCCGATCGCCGGAGCACCCTGCGCCTGCTGGGCCTGTTGGTCGCAGCCGGTGGCCTCACCTACGGCGTGCGCCACACCGACGCCTGGCAACTGGCGAGTGCCGGCCATAGCACCCGCACCGGCGAAGTTCGCGAAGTGGTATTGCCCGACGGTACCCGCCTGGTATTGGGCCCGGCTTCAGCAGTTGACGTACAGTTCGATGACGACCAGCGCCTGGTGCTGCTGCTGGTCGGCGAGGTCTTCATCACGACCGCGCCGTCACCCCGGCCGTTTCGGGTGCAGAGTCGCCAGGGCGTGTTTCATGCCCTGGGCACGCGTTTCAGCCTGCGCCAATGCGACGACGGCAACTGCCAGTTGGCCGTGCTTGAGGGCGCCGTGCAGGTGCAGCCCGACCATGGCGCAGGTGCGCGGGTGGCGGCAGGTCAAGGCGCCACGGTTTCCAGGGACACCGTGCAGCCGACTGCGGCGGTGACTGACCGCAGCATCGCCTGGGTCAAGGGCCTGTTGGTGGCCGATGGTACCCGGCTGGACGAACTGATCGCCGAGCTGGGACGCTACCGCACCGGTGTACTGCGCTGTGCGCCTGAGGTGGCGATGCTGCGGGTCAGCGGTGTATTGCACCTGGACAATACCGACCTGGCGCTGGACAACCTGGCCGCCGCGTTGCCGATCCAGGTGGTGCGGCGCACCCGCTATTGGGTGACGGTCCGCGCCCCTGCCTGAAAATTCCTTGAGGTTTCGATTGAGGGGTTTGGCCGCTCGTTCGGAAGATAAGGTAAGGGCGAGCAAAGGCTCATTCAGTCAGGGAGACTTCATGAGTAACAAGGATGTGGCTGCGGCCAAACCCAGGGGGCGGGGCGCGGTCTCGCAAGTGTTGCGGCCGGTGCGCGGGCGACTGATCGCTGCGGCACTGCTGGCCGGTGTGGGCAGTATGCTGACGCTGGTGCCGCTGGGGGGCATTGTGCATATCGCCAGGGTCGCCCTCGGCGCGCCGTCGATGGCCCAGGCATCGGGCGAGGTCTGGTTGACCATCAGCCTCAGCCTGGCGAGCCTGTTCGCGGGCCTGCTGTTGATGACAGTTGCGGAGACGGTCGCGCACCTGGCCGACAACCACATCACTCGCCACTTGCGCCTGGCCATCGCCCAGCGCCTGAGCCAGGTGCCGCTGGGCTGGTTCACCGAGCGGGCGTCGGGCGAGGTCAAGCAGGCAATGCAGGACGATATCGGCACCCTGCATAGCCTGACTGCGCATTTCTACACCACCGTGGGCCGTTGTGCCGGGGCCGTGCTGCTGTCGGCGGCTTATCTGTTCATGGTGGACTGGCGCATGGCGCTGGTCTCGCTGTTGCCGTTTCCGGGTTTTTTGCTGTTTTTTACCCGGGCGATGAAAGCCAGCGGCAGCCACATGCAGTCCTTTGTCGAGCGCATGACCCGGGTCAATAACGCGGTGGTCGAGTTCGTCAACGGCATTCCGGTGGTCAAGGCCTTCGGTGCCACCGGCAAGGCCCACGCCAGTTACCGCGAGGCGGTAGATGAGTTCAGCGAAGCCTTCGTTGAGTTCACCCGTCCACTGGTGGGGACGATGGCCAATGCCAACGCGATGATCGCCCCGGTGACGGTGCTCGCCATGGTGCTGACGTTTGGCCTGGTGTTTGTCAGCCTGGGCTGGATCAGCGCGGTGGAGGTGCTGCCGTTCGCCATTGTCGCACCGGGTATTTGCGCGCCACTGCTGCTGCTGAGTTACATCGTGCATGATCTGGACAACGCCACCGGCGCGGCCCAGCGCGTGCAGGCACTGCTGGCGACGCCGGTGCTGGCGCAGGTGGAGCCGGGGTGCGAACGCTTGCCCAAGGACGCCGAAGTACGCGTCGAAAACCTCGGGTACGCCTACGACCCGCAGCACCCGGTACTGTCGAACATCAGCTTCACCCTCAAGCCTGGCACCGTAACCGCCATCGTCGGCGCCTCGGGTTCGGGCAAGTCGACCCTGGCGCGCCTGCTGCTGCGGTTTTTTGACCCGACCGAGGGGCGTATCACCCTGGGCGGCGTCGACCTGCGGCAGATCGAGACCTCGCAGCTCTACAACCTGATCGGCTTTGTGCTGCAAGAGGTGCGCCTGGTCCACGCCAGCGTTGCCGAAAACATCGCCCTTGGCCGGCCCAGCGCCAGCCGCAAGGAAATCGAGGCGGCGGCACGGGCCGCGAATATTCATGAGTGCATCATCGGCTTGCCACGGGGCTATGCCTCGGTGATTGGCGAGGACGCGCAGTTGTCCGGTGGCGAGCAGCAGCGTATCAGCATCGCCCGCGCAGTATTACTGGCGCCGCCGGTGCTGGTGCTGGATGAACCCACGGCCGCCGCCGATGCCGCAAACGAGGTGGCAATCCAGGAGGCGCTGTCGCGCTTCGCCCAAGGGCGCACGTTGTTGGTGATTGCCCATCGCCTCGATACCGTGATGCACGCCGACCACATCATCGTGCTGGAAAACGGCCGTATTGTTGAACAGGGCACCCATCCTCGACTGATCGCGCAAGAGGGCCGCTATGCGCGCCTGTGGGCGTCGGGCGGTTACAAACAGACCCGCGAACAGGCGCTGCCGACATGCTGAAAACCTTTATCGAACTGTTGGGCGATGACGGGCCGGTCTTCCGTCGCTATGTCGGGAAAGTGATGTTCTACGGTGCGCTGTGCGGGCTGACCCTCGCCGCCCTGGTGCCGGTACTCACCGACATGCTCAACGGTGATCTGGCCGAAGCGGCGTTGTGGCTGGTGGTGTTCCTGGCGGCGGTGGCGACGTGTTGGGCCACGCGACGCGAGGTTGAAAAGGCTGGCGTCGCGGTGGGTGTGGCGGTGCTGCAAGGCGGGCGCCAGCGCATCGGCGACCATGTGGCCGAACTGCCTGTCGGCTGGTTCACGCCTGATAACACGGCGCGGCTCAACCAGGTGGTGACCCAGGGCATGATGGCCGTGGCTCAGCTGCCGGCCCATGTATTTACTCCGGTGCTCAGCGGCGTGGTGACGCCATTGGTGCTGGTACTGGCGTTGTTTGTGCTGCACTGGAAAATGGGCCTGATTGCCTTGCTGGCGTTGCCGATTCTCGGCGGCGCGTTCTGGCTCAGCGCCCGCCTTGGGCGGCGCGCCGACCGGGCGTTCCAGCGCAGCTCGGCCGACACCAGCCAGCGCATGCTGGAGTTCGCCCAGTCGCAGTCGGTGTTGCGTGCCTTCAGTGGCGGCGGCAGCTCGGTGTTCCTGCAACGGGCGATCGAACAGCAGCACGTGACCGGGGCGCGCCTGATCCTGCTGTCCGCCACCTCGATTCTGCTGAACATGTGGCTGGTGCAGGTGGTGTTCGCGGCCTTGTTGATCGCCGCCGCGCTCTGGCTTGACGCTTACCTGGGAAATGCCTTGCACGTGGGCTCGGTGATTGCGGTGATGGTGTCGCTGTTGCTGGTCAGCCGCTTCATTGACCCGTTGCTGGAGGTGGCCGGCTATGGCGAAACGTTGCGCGGCGCCGGGGTGCAGCTTGAGGCGGTGCGCGAGATATTGGCCGCGTCGCCCCTGAAGGTGCCGAGCGCGCCGCAATCTCCACGGGATGCCTCGGTGGAACTGTTCGATGTGAGCTTTCGCCACGCGGCCGGTTCGCGGGACGTGCTGCGCGGGGTGAACCTGCGTATTGAGCCCGGCAGCATGACCGCGCTGGTGGGGGCTTCCGGTTCGGGCAAGACCACGCTGTTGCGGTTGGTCGCACGGTTTTTCGAGGTCAGCCAGGGCCAGGTGTGCATCGCAGGCGTGGATGTGCGACAGATGTCCGGTGAGCAGCTCAACGCGCAGATCAGCCAGATCTTCCAGGACACGTACCTGTTCCAGGGCAGCGTCGCCGACAACATTCGCCTCGGCAAACCCGACGCCAGCGACGCACAAGTACTGGAGGCCGCGCGGCAGGCTGGCGTGCAAGAGATTATCGAGCGCCTGCCGATGGGCCTGTCGACCACGGTGGGTGAGGGCGGGGCACGCCTGTCCGGTGGCGAGCGTCAGCGTGTCGCGATCGCCCGTGCGTTGATCAAGGGCGCGCCGATCCTGCTGGTGGACGAAGCCACGGCAGCACTGGACGCCGAGAACCAGGCGGTCATCGCCGAAACCCTGGCACGCTTGCGCGGCACATGCACGCTGATCGTGATCGCGCATCAGCTGTCGACGGTGGTGATGGCCGACCAGATCGTGGTGCTCGATGAAGGCCGGATCGTGGAGCAGGGCACGCCTGAGCAATTGACCGCAAGGCAAGGGCGCTATGCCCGGTTCCTCGCGCAGCGGCGAGCATCGAAAGGCTGGCGTATCGCTTAGTGGACCCGCCAGGACGGCGGGTCCGAAGGGCAGGTCAGAGCTTCGGCAGTTGCCCGATGCGGCCCATCATTTCGGTGACGATCTGCAGGTCCAGCAGGAACTGGTCGACGGTCTTGAACTCGTTGTCGGTATGGCCGGTGTACTTGACCTCCGGCCGTGCCAGGCCGAATTGCACGCCGTTGGGCAACTCATGCACCGAGGTAGCGCCGGCAGACGTGCCGTACTTGTGCTCCATGCCCAGGTTCTCGCTGGCCACCGCCAACAGCGCCTTGACCCACTCGCCCTCAGGGTTGCGGTACATCGGCTCGGCGATCGAGTAATCGAAGGTCACAGCCACGTGGTTTTTCTTGGTCCAGGCGCTGAGCTTGTCAGCGATTTCGGCCTTGAGCGCTTCCGGTGACTTGCCCTTTGGCACCCGCAGGTTGACCGCCAGCTTGAAGGTAGTGTCATCTTCGCCCACATAGGTCAGCGAGGTGGTCAGCGGGCCCATGAACGCATCGGAGAAGCCCACGCCCAGCTTGGCGCCCAGGTAATCCAGGCCCCAGTTGTTGGCGGCGTAGTGCGCGGCGTCGGTGAACTGGTTGTGCTTGAGCGCGACCTTGCCGTCGAGGCTGTTGAGGAAGTCGAGGACCCTGGCTACCGGGTTCACCCCGGATTCCGGTTCGGAGGAGTGGGCGGACACGCCAGTGACGGTCAACTGAACGTCCTTGCCGACGACCTTGGCCGCCACTTCAAAGTCGCCGCCATTGCGCTTGGCGTACTCGCTGCCGGCCTTTTGCAGGCTGGCGGCCAGTTCGGCAGGCTTGTCGCTGAGCAATGTCACCACCGACGCCGACGGAATCTGGTTGGTGGCCTTGCCGCCGGTCATCGAGATGATTTCTGCGCCTTTGCCTTCAGCCTTGCGCTTGGGGAACTTGGCCATGACCGTGCCGTAGCCTTTCTCGGCGATCACCAGCGGGTAGCCGCCGTCCAGCGCCAGGTTGTAGTTGGGCGTTGGGTTGTGCTCGAAGTAGTACGGGATCGCGTCGCCGGAGGTTTCCTCGGTGGTGTCCACCAGCAGCTTGAAATTGCGTGCCAGCGGCAGCTTCTCTTCCTTGATCACCTTCATCGCGTACATCGCCACCACGATGCCGTTCTTGTCATCCTCGGTGCCGCGACCATACATCCGGTCGCCGATCAGCGTGACCTTGAATGGGTCGAGCTTGGTGCCGTCCTTGAGCACCCAGTTTTCCGGGGTTACCGGTACCACGTCCGCGTGAGCGTGGATGCCGACCACTTCATCGCCGCTGCCTTCCAGGGAAATCTCGTAGACGCGGTTGTCGATGTTGCGGAAGTTCAGGTTGAACGACTCGGCCAGGCTCTTGATCTTGGCGGCGATCTTGATGAACTCGGGATTGTCGTGCTGGGCCACGCCGGCGACCTGGAAGGTCGGGATCTCCACCAGCTCACGCAGGGTTTCAGTGGCGGCGGCGCCGTACTTAACCCGCGCATACAGGCCCAGCAGGCGATGGATTTCATTCTGCTGGTCGGCGCTCAGGTCCTTGTTGTCGAGAAAGGCACTGATGGCCGGGCCGAGGTTGTCGCTCTTGGCCACGTCATTCTTGGCCAGGCTGGCGAGGAACTGCCGGAAATCCTTGACCGAGGCATCGCTGAAGGTCTTCAGGATGACGGCGTTCTGTTGTGGGGTGAGGTTGGCTTGGGCTTGGGTGGTGAACACCGAAAGGCTGGCGGCCATCAGGGTGGCTACGGCCAGTTGCTTGAGGGAAAAATCCATTGCTGGGGGCATTCCTTTGCAGGGAGTGAGTGAGAAATGTCTGATCGAAAGGTCAGAAACAATTTCACACACTACCATCGGGAGGGCGCAGGAGGGGAGCCCCCGTTGTGGGATTTGTCCGGAGGAAATGCACAAGTGGCGCATAAACGAAAATCCAGTGTGGGAGCTGTCGAGCTTTAGCGAGGCTGCGATAGCGGTGGGTCAGGCAGCATCAATGTTGACACTGCTGCCGCCTTCGCAGCCTCGCTAAAGCTCGACAGCCCCCACAGGGTTAGGTGGTCTGCTAATCTGCGCTCGTTGAATCTCGACCGCCACCCGTGGACCTCTCAATGACATCGCCATCCGATCAAAACCTTGAACCCCAATCCGTCTGCAGCCCGATCACCAGCAGCGCCATTTTCATGGTCGCGACCCTGGCGCCTGGCAGTGACTCGGCTGAGGCGGTGCGCAGCTGGTGCGCCGATATCGCCGGCCTGGTGCGCTCGGTCGGCAAGCGTGTACCGGCGGGCAACCTGACGTGTGTCGCAGGGTTTGGCTCCAAGGCGTGGGATGCGCTGTTCGGGGGGCCGCGGCCAGCAGCGTTGCATCCGTTCAAGGAAGTGGGCGTGGCCGGGCGCCTGGCGCCGGCCACGCCGGGGGATATCCTGCTGCACATTCGTGCCGAGCAGATGGACCTGTGTTTCGAATTGGCCACCCAGTTGATGGCGGCGCTGGGGGATGCGGTGACGGTGGTGGACGAGGTCCAGGGTTTCCGCTATTTCGACATGCGCAGCATCATCGGTTTTGTCGACGGCACCGAGAACCCGGTCGGGCGCAAGGCGGTGGGTTTCACCATCGTCGGTGATGAGGATCCGGCGTTCAGCGGCGGCAGCTATGTAATGGTGCAGAAGTACCTGCACAACATGCAGGCCTGGAATGAATTGTCGGTGGAGGCGCAGGAGCGGGTGATCGGGCGCACCAAGTTGTCGGACATCGAGCTCGACGATGCGACCAAGCCGAGCAATTCCCACAGTGCATTGACCACCATCACCAAGGACGGCGAGGAAGTGAAGATCCTGCGGGACAACATGCCCTTTGGCCGGCCGGGCGCGGGGGAATTCGGGACGTACTTTATCGGCTACGCGCGCTCGCCAGAGCCTTTGGAGTTGATGCTGGAGAACATGTTTGTCGGCCGACCGGTCGGCAACTATGACCGCCTGCTGGACTTCAGCACGGCGGTCACCGGCGGCCTGTTCTTCATACCGTCAGCGGATTTGCTCGAAGAACTGGCCGACCGCGCGCCTTAGGCCAACAACCCGGTGCTCACCGCCACAATCAGGAATACTCCCAGCACCGCGCGGTAGATCACGAACGGCCAGGTGGAGAATCGCTCCAGGAACTTCATCAGGCCCCAGATCGCGAAGAACGCCGACACACTGGCGACCACCAGCCCGAAGATCAGGTGCGGCCAGGCGTGGGCGGGCAGGTCGGCGTGGAACAATACCCACAGCTCTTTCAGCCCTGCGAGGGCGATCGCCGGCAAGCCCAGCAGGAACGAAAACCGCGCCGCTTCTTCACGCTTGAAGTTGAGGAACAGTGCGGCGGTCAGAGTCGAGCCCGAGCGGGAAACCCCTGGAATCAGCGCACCGATCTGCGCAATGCCGACAATCAGCGCATCCCGCAGGCGCATTTCGCCCACCGTGCGCTTATGCCTTGCGCTGAGTTCAGCCGCCGCCAGCAGCACCGCCATCACCAGGCAGGAAATCCCGATCACCATCAGCCCGCGCAGCGGCGAGTTGCAGGAGTTGAGGGTCGACGACAAGGCTATCCCGGCAATCCCGATCGGAATCGTCGCCAGCACAATGGCCACCGCCAGCTTGAACCACTGGTTGTTGTAGTCACCCTGGCGCACCGCAGTGATGCTGCCGACCGTGACCTGGCGTACATCCTTCCAGAAGTAACTGACCACTGCTGCCAGTGCGGCCAACTGCATGGCTGCGGAAAACGCCGAGCCGGGATCCGGCCAGCCGAGCAGGGCGGGCACGATGCGCATGTGGGCGGTGGAAGACACGGGCAACAATTCGGTGATGCCCTGAATGATGCCCAGGATGCCTATTTGCAGGTAATCCAGGGACGCAAAGCCGACATCGAGGCCGCTGGTGCAGACGTTTGTCAAAGTACTTATCCTGAAAGCAAGGGGAGGGAAGTGACGCGGAGTTTAGTCTAACTTTGTAACGATTTTGGCGTTGACACGAGAAAAGCACGATCGGTTCAGCAAGCAGAAAGCTTGGCCGGTGTATTGGCATTGCAGGTGGCTTTGTTGACAATGGCGGCCTGTTTTTTTGCCGAGATGCCCATGCCTGCAATCCCCGATACCACCGTCGAACTGATCGAGACCGGCCCGGAACACGCCACGTTGATCGCCAACCTTTACCAGTTCTACGCCTACGAGTCCTCGGACTGGGAACAGGAAGATGTCGAGGTGGACGGTCGCTTCTACATCCATGAGGAGCACCTGGCCCGCTACTGGGAAGACCCGCAGTGGAGTGCCAACCTGCTGCTGGTCGACGGCTTCATCGCCGGCTTCCTGCTGATCGAAGGCAGCGAACTGCCGGGGATCGATGCGCTGGAACTGGCGGACCTGTTCATCCTCAAACGCTACCGCCGCAAGGGCATTGGCCGCGCCATCGCCACTCAGGTGTTGAGCAGCGGCGAGGCGAACTGGCTGGTGCGTTTCTATGATCAGGATGAAGTGAGCCAGGCGTTCTGGCGCACGGTGTTGGATAACCTGCCGCGTCCGGTGCAGGCCATCGAGCTGGACGATGAGCCAAACCTGCTGAGCTTCCTGGTGACGCGCGCAGCGTTGCACTGAACCATCAACTGAAAGCGGCGCCAGCCCCTGCACTGAACAATGCCGCCTGCATCGCCTGTGGCGGCTGGCCGAACGCCCGCAGGAACGCCTGGCGCATGCGCTCGCGATCACCGAACCCGGTCTCGCGGGCGACCACTTCCACCGGATGCCGACTGGTTTCCATCATTGCCCGGGCGGCTTCCACCCGCAGGGATTCGATGGCCTTGGCCGGGGTTTGCCCGGTCTCCTCGCGAAACACCCGGCTGAACTGGCGTGGGCTGAGCCGCGCCACGGCCGCCAGGGCCTCGACCGAAAGGTCGTGGGTCAGGTTCTCCCGGGCGTAGGCCAGGGCCAACTGCACACGGTCGGACTTGGGGTCGAGTTCCAGCAACGCCGATAGCTGCGACTGTTCGCTGCCACGGCGCTGGGCAATCACCAGCTTGCGCGCGATGCGGCGGGCGAGGTCGCTGCCCAGGTCGTTCTCCACCATCGCCAGCGCCAGGTCCACCCCGGCGCTCATGCCGGCACCGGTCCAGATCTGGCCGTCGACCACGAACAGCTTGTCTTCCTCCAGGCGAATCTGCGGGTAGCGCTTGGCAAAGGCCGGTGCGTGCAGCCAGTGGGTGGTGGCGCGCTTGCCTTCGAGCAATCCCGCCTCGGCCAGCACGAAGATGCCCATGCACAACGAAGCAATCCGCCGCGACTGTTTGGACGCCGCCTGGACCAGCCTCGGCAGGCTGGCGTCAGGCAGTTGGAACTCCAGGTAACCGCTGACGATCAATGTGTCATAGCCCTCGGGCCGGATCGGCGTGCTGTTCACCGAGAAGCCCTGGGACGTCATGATCGGGCCGCCACTTTCCGACACCAGGTGAAATTCATACGCCTGCTCGCCACGCAGCAGATTCGCGCACTCGAACACCGAGCCCAGGCTGAGGCTCAAGGATTGAAAGTTCGGGTACACCATCAGCGCAATGCTGTGCATCTCATCTCTCCAGGGGGCGCGGAGCGGTGATTGTCGGCGTGTGCCAGGGAAACGGCAACCGCCTTGGCGCAATGTCCGGAATCCTTGCGGACATGACATTGTGCGGTTTTGGCCCGGCTCCTAAGCTTGATTCCATTCCAACCCACATCACCCCGAGGCACTGGCACATGAAAGTATTAATGGTTTTGACTTCTCACGACCAGCTTGGCAACACCGGCCGCAAGACCGGGTTCTGGCTCGAAGAATTTGCTGCTCCCTACTACGCGTTCAAGGACGCCGGGGCCGACGTGACCCTGGCTTCGCCGGCCGGTGGGCAGCCGCCCCTGGACCCGGTCAGCGACCTGCCGGATTCGCAAACCGACCAGACCCGCCGCTTCGCCGCTGACCCGGCGGCGCAACAGGCCCTGGCCACCACCGTGAAGCTGGAGTCGGTCAACTCCGGCGACTTCGACACCGTGTTCTACCCAGGCGGCCACGGCCCGCTGTGGGACCTGGCAGAGTCGAAAACCTCCATCGCCCTGATCGAAGCCTTCGAGCGTGCGGGCAAGCCGATTGGCTTTGTGTGCCACGCCCCGGGCGCCTTGCGTCACGTCAAGGCGGTCAACGGCGAACCGCTGGTCAAGGGCCGACGCGTCACCGGCTTCTCCAACTCCGAAGAAGCGGCGGTTGGCCTGACCGACGTGGTGCCGTTCCTGATCGAGGATGATTTCAAGGCACTGGGCGGCACGTATGAGAAGGGTGCCGATTGGCAGTCCTTTGTGATTGAAGATGGCCTGCTGGTCACCGGGCAGAATCCTGCCAGTTCCAGTGACGTTGCCAAAGCGCTGTTGAAGCTGACCGCGTAACCCGCTGAATCCCCCAAAAAGTACGTTGTTGGCGGCTCCCCTGAGCGGGAGCCGGCAGCTTCTGCCTGTCTGAAATTTGAATCCGGAACTGTCCCCCCATGAGCAACAGCGCTTTAGGTACCCCGATCACACTGGGGCACCACACCCTGAAAAACCGCATCGTCCTGCCGCCGCTTACCCGCCAGCGAAGTGCCCAGCCCGGTGATATCGCCACGGACTTGATGGCGCTTTATTACCGCCAGCGTGCTACCGCCGGCTTCATGGTCAGCGAGGGCACGCAGATCGAGCCTCGCGGCCAGGGTTACGCCTGGACCCCGGGCATCTACACACCGGAGCAGATTGACGGCTGGCGTACCGTGACCGATGCCGTGCATGCCGAAGGCGGCGTGATCTTCGCCCAGCTTTGGCATGTGGGTCGTGTGTCCCATCACGAACTGCAGCCCGACGGCGCAGCACCCGTTGCGCCGTCGGCGATCCAGCCGCAGCAAGCCAAGGCATTCGTTGCAACCGGGCCCGGCACCGGTAAGTTGGTGCAGCCACCCGAGCCGCGCGCCCTGGCTACCGCCGAGGTCAAGGAGTTGGTGGGGCTTTACGCCCAGGCTGCAAAAAATGCATTGGCCGCAGGCTTCGATGGCGTGGAAATTCATTCGGCCAACGGCTACCTGGTCAACCAGTTCATTTCGGCGCATTCCAACCAGCGCGACGATGAATACGGTGGCTCACTGCACAATCGCCTGCGGTTCCTGCGGGAAATCGTCGAGGCGGTGGCCGAAGTAGTCGGCCCGCAGCGCCTGGGTGTGCGCTTTGCGCCGTTGTTCAGCGGCACTGACCAGGACCGGGTCTACATCGGCCTCGTCGAGGAAGACCCGCATCACACCTACATCGAGGCGATCAAGGTGCTTGAGGCGGCCGGCATCGCCTACGTGTCGATTGCCGAAGCCGACTGGGACAATGCCCCCGAGTTGCCCGAGTCGTTCCGCCAGGCGGTGCGTGACACCTTCAGCGGCCGGATCATCTACGCAGGCCGCTACACCGCAGAGCGCGGCGTGCGGCTGGTAGAGGCAGGGCTGGCAGACCTGATCGCGTTTGGCCGGCCGTACATTGCCAATCCCGACTTGCCCCAACGCCTGCTCAACGGTTGGCCGCTGAACCCGTTGAACGCGGACGGCCTGTATGGCGGCACCGAGGTGGGCTTCACCGATTATCCGGTGTATGCCGGGTAGGCACGGGCTACTCGATCGGGTATTTGCCGAATGCCGGGTGCTGCTCGGCGAGGGCCGCGTGGCGTTGCAAGTGGGGAAACGCATCGGCCTTCACGACGTCGGCTATCTTCAGCTGGGTGAAGGACCAGGCGACCGCCACCGTCAGGCTCGCCTGGGTCAGCGGCGCGTCGCTGTCGCGCTCGGCCACCCGCGCCTCCAATAATGCATAGGCCGCCAGCAGTTGTCCGGTCACGCGGTCGATCCACGGCTGATGCAGTTTTTCGGCGGGCCGCAGGTGATGTTCGTAGACGATCTGCACGGTCTTTTCGCACGCTGCCAGCGCCAGGCCGATCACTTGCAGATCCCTGGCAAGTGCCATTGTTTGCTGGGGCAACAGCTTTTTGGCAGCCGGCGCCAGGGCTTCCAGGTACTCGAGGATCAGGCCGGAATCCATCAGCATCGTACCGTCGTCGAGCACCAGCGTCGGTGCCTTGACTACCGGGTTGATCCCGGAAAACTCATCGAAGGTGCTGAACACCGACAATGCCTGGTGTTCGAACGCGACGCCGTACAGTTCCAGGGAGATGGCCACGCGGCGCACGTAGGGCGAGTCCAGCATGCCGACCAGTTTCATGAAGCCTCCATTAACCGCAGTGTTTTGTTCTGATGACGTTATAAACCGTTTTTCCGCATGTTTATCAATCCACCCGCAACACAATCTTGCCGATATGGTCGCCACCTTCCATGCGCGCATGGGCCTTCGCGGCGTCGGTATAGGCATACACCTCATCGATCATCGGCAGGCAACGCCCGGCCGACAGCACCGGCCACACGTGTTCGCGCAGTTGTGCGGCAATCGCGGCTTTTTCTTCCCGGGTGCGTGAGCGCAACAACGAGCCGGTAACGATCGCGCGTTTGCCGAGGATCGCCAGCAGGTCGATGTCCTTGGCGCGTGCGCCGCCGAGGAAGCCCAGCATCACCAGGCGACCTTCCATGGCCAGGGCGCTGATGTTGTCGTTCAGGTAGGAGCCACCCATGATGTCGAGGACCACATTGACACCCTTGCCCGCGGTCTTGTCAGCGATGACCTCGGCGAAATTCTGTTCCCGGTAGTTGATCGGCTCGGCTCCCAGCTCGCGGATGGCGGCGCATTTTTCCACGCTGCCGGCGGTGGCGAACGCTTCGATACCGAACTCGCGGCAGAGCATCAGCGCGGTGGTGCCGATGCCGCTGGTGCCGCCATGGATCAACACGCGCTGGCCTTTATGCGCACCGCCGATGCCGAACAGGTTGGCCCATACGGTGAAGAAGGTTTCCGGGATCGCTGCCGCCTGAATCCAGTCCAGGCCATCGGGAAGCGGCAAGGTCTGGCTGGCGGGCACTGCGCAGTACTGCGCATAACCGCCGCCATTGGTCAGGGCGCACACCTTGTCGCCCAGCGCGTACTCGCTGACGCCTTCGCCCAGCGCGACCACCACACCGGCCACTTCCAGCCCGGGAATCGGGCTCATGCCGGGTTTCATCGGATACGTGCCGGCGCGTTGCAGGGCGTCCGGGCGATTGACGCCGGCGGCGTGCACGCGGATCAGCACTTCGCCGGGGCCGGCGACAGGTACCGGCTCCTGGCGTGGTTGCAGGACTTCGGGGCCGCCGGGGCTGGTGATTTCGATCAGGGTCATTTCGTGGGGCAGATTCATTTGAGCGCACCTGTAGCAATGAACGTATGGGTTGGGACCGCGCCCGTCACCGAGCGGTTCAGCCTGCTGGCGATCCTAGGTATTTTCTCTGGTGCCCAGCATAGCTGTGATGAGTGATGCAATAATGCTGCGATTACACGTCACGATGATGCAAAAATGCATCGAAGGGGAAAGCCATGAATTGGGACGATGCGCGGGTGTTCCTCGCGGTGTGCCGCGAGTCCACATTACGCGGGGCCGCGCGGGTGCTGGGGGTGGATCAGGCCACCGTGGGGCGACGGGTCAATGCCCTGGAAAAGTCCCTGAACGCAACATTGTTCCTGCGCACCTCCGAGGGCTATGCGCTGACCGCCGTGGGTGAGGCCGCGTTGCAATCGGTGGAGAACATGGAGCGCTCGGCCCTCGACCTGGAGCGCCAGGTCCTGGGCCTGGACGACCGCCTGACCGGCACCGTACGGGTGACCACCACCGATTCCCTGGCCATCGACTTCCTGATCCCGGCCATTGCCCGGCTGCACGATGCGCACCCTGACGTGCGCGTGCAGATGGACGCTTCGACCCAGTTCCTTAACCTGGCCAAACGCGAAGCCGATATCGCGGTGCGCAATACCCGCCCGGACAACCCCGACCTGATCGCCCGGCGCATCGCCCGCTGGCCGGTGGGGCTGTTTGCCTCGCAGGCGTATATCGATCGGCACGGCGCACCCGAACCGGGCAGCCTGTTCGAAGGACACGACCTGGTGGTGTACCAGCCGCACCTGCAAAGCCAGAAGGACCTGACCCTGGTCAGCGAGCCGCTGGGACGCGGGCGTATTGTTGCGGCCTTGAGTTCAAGCCTGTTGGTTCGCCGCTCCATCGCCGCAGGGATCGGTATCGGTGAGGTTCCGATAGTTTCCGGCGAACGCGACGGCCTGGTGCGGCTGTGGCCGGACCGTACGCGGCCGTTGCCCTACGATGTGTGGCTGGTGACCCATGCCGACCTGCGGCACACCGCCCGGGTGCGGGTGGTGATCGACGAGATCGTCGCGGGGTTTGCCGGCACCGGGGAATAGTACGACTGCCTGAAAAGGCCGGGTGTCAGCCCGGCCAGAAATAAGCCGTCGCAGGAGAACGCAATCGGCTCAGCGTTGCAGGAAGGCCAGCAGATCTTCGTTCAAGGCTTGCTGGTGGGTCACCGCAAAACCATGGGGGGCATCCTTGTACACCTTCAACTGCGCGCCTTTGATCATCTGCGCGGCGACCTTGCCGGTAGTTTCGAACGGCACTATCTGGTCGCCATCACCGTGGATAACCAGGGTTGGCACGTCGATCCTGGCCATGTCCGGGCGGAAATCGGTTTCCGAGAACGCGGTGACGCAATCCACCGTCGCCTTGAGCGAGGCGAGCAGGGCGATGTTCAGTGTTTGAGTCAATACACCGCTGGAGACCTGTTGGCCCTTGTTGATGCCATAGAACGGCGTATTGAAGTCTGCCAGGAACTGCGCGCGATCCTTCAGCAACGCGGCCTTGAACCCGTCAAACGCTGCCATCTCGACACCTTGCGGGTAATCCGGCTTTTGCCCGAACAGCGGCGTCACCGCCCCCAGCAACACCAGCCCGGCCACGCGCGCGCTGCCATGGCGGGCGATATAGCGGCTGACATCGCCGCCGCCCATGGAGAAGCCCACCAGGGTCACGTCCTGCAGATCCAGATGGTTGATCAACTGGGCGATATCGTCGGCAAAGGTGTCGTAGTCGTTACCGGTCCAGGGCTGGTCCGAGCGGCCAAAACCACGGCGGTCGAACGCGATGGTGCGGTAGCCGCGGCTGCTCAGGTACTCCATCTGGTATTCCCACATATCGGCATCCAGCGGCCAGCCGTGGCTGAACAGCACCGGTTTGCCGGTGCCCCAGTCCTTGTAGTAGAGCTCGGTACCGTCTTGTGTGCGTAGGGTGCTCATGGCAAAACTCCTTGGGTGAGAGGGCAGCCAATACTATAGGCGCAGAATCTGACGAGGGACTTGTATGCCTGTGCTCGGTTGAACGGTTCAGCGTCTATGCTGGTCAACTGCTTTCTACCGTCTGAACAACCAGGTGAACGAAATGGCCAAGACTTACAGCTACGCCGCTCGTGACTCCAAGGATTCCCTCAAACCCTTCACGTTCGAACGTCGCGCCCCCGGGGCCGATGATGTGCAGATCGACATCCTCTATTGCGGCGTCTGCCACTCGGACCTGCACACCGTACGCAACGAATGGAAAAACACCCTGTACCCGTCGGTACCGGGCCATGAAATCGTTGGCCGAGTGACCGCCGTGGGCGCCAATGTCAGCAAGTTCAAGGTGGGCGATTTGGCCGGTGTCGGCTGCATGGTCGACAGCTGCCAGCACTGCGAATCCTGCGCCGAGGGCGAGGAGCAGTATTGCGAAAACGGCTTCACCGGCACCTACAACGGCCCGGCTTTTGGCGGCGAAAACACCTTCGGCGGCTACTCGGACAATATCGTGGTCAAGGAGAAGTTCGTCCTGCGGATCTCCCACGACGAGAGCAACCTGGCGGCGGTCGCGCCGCTGCTGTGTGCAGGCATCACCACCTACTCACCGCTGCACCACTGGAACGTCGGGCCGGGCAAGCGCGTCGGCGTTGTCGGCCTCGGTGGCCTGGGCCATATGGCGGTGAAAATCGCTCATGCCATGGGCGCCTACGTGGTGCTGTTCACCACCTCGCCGAACAAGCGCGAAGACGGCCTGCGCCTGGGGGCCGATGAAGTGGTGGTGTCGAAGAACGCGGACGAAATGGCCAAGGTTGCCAACTCCCTGGACTTCATCCTCAACACCGTGGCCGCGTCCCACAATCTCGACGCCTTCCTCAACCTGCTCAAGCGCGACGGCACCATGACCCTGGTGGGCGCCCCGGATAGCCCGCACCCGTCACCGACCGTGTTCAACCTGATCTTCAAGCGTCGCAGCCTGGCCGGGTCGTTGATCGGTGGCATCCAGGAAACCCAGGACATGCTGGATTTCTGCGCCAGGCACGGGATTGTCTCGGACATCGAGATGATCGACATCCAGGGCATCAATGACGCCTACGAGCGCATGCTCAAGGGCGATGTGAAGTATCGGTTCGTGATCGACATCGAGAGCCTGAAGAAAGAAAAACACGCGGCCTGATTGATCGCCGCCGATCCCTGTAGGAGCGGGCTCGTGTGGGAGCGGGCTTGCTCGCGAAGGCGGTGTGTCAGTCGCTCAATAGGCTGGCTGAACCACCGCTTTCGCGAGCAAGCCCGCTCCCACCCAAGCCCGCTCCCACATTTTGATCTTCGCCGGTTTCTAGGCCGACAGGTGCTCATACAAAATCGTCGCACCCACCAGCATCAACACCACGCCGCCAACCATCTCGGCGCGCTTGCCGACCACAGTCCCCAACACCCGGCCAAGCATCATGCCGATGGTTACCATGGTCATCGTCGCCAAGCCGATCGCCGCAGCGGCCACCAGGATATTCACGTCGACAAACGCCAGGCCTACGCCCACCGCCAGGGCATCAATGCTGGTGGCAAACGCGGTCACGGCAAGAATCATGAACGAGTGCTGGCTCGGTTTCTCTTCCTCTGGATCATCGGCCTTCAAGCCGTTGTAGATCATGTGCAGGCCCATGGCTACCAGCAGGGTAAAGGCGATCCAGTGGTCCCACTGTTCCACCCAGCGAGTGGCGGCCTGGCCGATGGCCCAGCCGATAATCGGCGTGATCGCTTCGATCACACCAAAGATCAGCCCGGCCCGCAGGGCTTCGGTCAGGCGTGGTTTATGCAGGCTGGAACCTTTGCCAATGGCCGCCGCAAAGGCGTCCGTGGACATGGCAAGGGCGAGAAGAATCAGGGAAATGGGGTTCACGGTAAGGCTTCCAGTCGGGCTGTATGAGTCAACGACACAACCACACGCCCGACTTCAGGCATGGATGTGTCGCTGGTCTCACCAACCAAAATGGTGTTCGCACCACGGCATGTTGCCGAGAATGTTGATACGAACGCTTCGAGAATCCGAAGCAGGCTACTCCCCAACGAGGTGGCGGATCATAGCCGCGCAATCATGAAAATTTCGTTAAGGACGCCTCACGGATGTTCCAGGTGACACCGCACCTGCTGACTCATCCCACCCGTCAACCGCTGCGGTCGCTCACAGCCTTGTGTACGCCTCGGGCAGCGGTCGAGAAAGAAACACCCACCCGGCAACACCCGGTTCCCCGGCAGCTCTGTCGGTGCACTGACATACGCGTCGTCCAGCGCCACCCCCAGCTTGGGCACCGCCTCCAGCAACAGCTGGGTGTACGGATGCTTCGGCTGCTCCAGCACTTGCTCGGCACACCCCAGTTCCACGATCTGCCCCAGGTACATCACCGCCACCCGGTCGGCCATGTGCCGCACCACCGAAACGTTGTGGGAGATCAGGATGTACGTCAGCCCCAGCCGCCGTTGCAGCTCGGCCAGCAGGTTGAGGATTTGCGCCTGCACCGAGATATCCAGGGCCGAGGTCGGCTCGTCCAGCACCAGGATGCTCGGGTTGGACGCCAGCGCGCGGGCGATGGCGATGCGTTGGCGCTGGCCACCGGAAAACTGGTGCGGGTAACGGTCCAGGTATTCGGCGCGAATGCCTACCTGCGCGGCGACCTTGGCGGCGATGGTGCGCATTTCACTCTTGGGCGTGTCGCCAAGGGCGAACAGCGGCTCGGTGATGATTTTCCAGATGGGCAGGCGCGGGTCGAGGGACGATTGCGGGTCCTGGAATACGATCTGCACATGCCGGTGGCGTTCCCGGGCACTTTCGTAGACCCAGTCCACTTCACCGTCACTGGGCTTGACCAGGCCCATCAGCAACTGGGCGAGGGTACTTTTACCGCAGCCGGACTCGCCGACAATCCCCAGGGTTTCCCCACGGCGCACCTGCAAGTCGATGCCGTTGAGGGCGTGGGCATAACCGCGCGGGCGGCCCAGCCAGTCGGTTTTTACCGGGAACTTGACCCGTACATCCCGCAAAGCCAGCAGTGAATCTTGAGACACGGTCATTGCACCGACTCCCCGGCAGTCAGCCAGCACGCACTTTTGCGGGTGCCGGCAGGGTTGATCAGGTCCAGGCGCGGGCGCTCGATGCATTGGCTCATGGCCTGGGGGCAGCGTTCGCGAAAGGTGCAGCCTGAGGGCAGGGCGGCAAGGTTGGGCACCTGGCCGGGGATGGTCAGCAGGTCGTCGCCGGGTTTCACCTGTTCCGGCAAGCCGCTGAGTAGCCCTTGGGTGTAGGGATGGCGCGGGTCGCTCATCACCTGGGCGGTGGGGCCTTCTTCCACCACGGCGCCGGTGTACATCACATACACCCGGTCGCAGAACTGCGAGACCACAGCCATGTCGTGGGTGATCAGCAGGATCGCGGTGCCGCGTTCCCGGGCTTTTTCCCGCAGCAGCAACAGCACCTGGCGTTGCACGGTGACGTCGAGGGCAGTGGTGGGCTCGTCGGCGATCAGCAACTGAGGGTCGCAGGAAAATGCCAGGGCGATCATCACCCGCTGGCGCATGCCGCCGGAGAGTTCGAAGGGGTAGCTGTCGAGCACTTGCTCGGGGTCGGCGATGTGCATGTCCCGCAGCAGGGCGATGGCCTTGGCACGGGCGGCGGCCTTGCTCAGGCGCTGGTGGTGGATAATCACATCGAGCATCTGCCGGCCAATGCGCCGGGTCGGGTTCAGCGCGGTCATCGGCTCCTGGAAGATCATCGCCGCGTCACGCCCGCGAATCTGCAGCAGCTCCTTCTCGCTGGCACCGAGCATGTCGCGGCCGAGCATCTGCAAGCTGCCGGCGGTGATCCGGTAACTGCGCTCCGGCAGCAGGCGCAGGCTGAGCATCGCGGTCACGGATTTGCCGGAGCCGGATTCACCCACTACGCCGACGACTTCGCCGGGGTTGACGTGCAACGACACGCCGTTGAGTGCCTGGACGTTGTTGCGGTAAGCCGGGAATTCCAGGCTCAGGTTGTCGATGGCAAGCACTGCCGGACTGGACATGGTCATTTCCCCTGTTGCCGTGGGTCGAGCAGGTCACGAACACCGTCACCCAGCAGGTTGAAGCCGGTCGCGGTGACCAGGATCGCCAGCCCCGGAAAGGTCGAGTACCACCAGTTGTCGAGAATGAAATTGCGCCCGGTGGCAACCATCGCGCCCCATTCGGCGGTGGGCTGCTGTGCCCCCAGGCCGATGAAACCCAGGGCCGAGGCCATCAGGATCGCGCTGCCGATGTCCAGGCTCAGTTGCACCAGCAACGGCGGCATCGCATTGCGGCCCACGTGCCACGACACGATGTGCCAGCGCCCGGCGCCGAAGGTCTGGGATGCCTTGACGTAGCCCATCTGGCGAATGCTCAGGGCCTGGCCCCGGGCCAGGCGCACATAGAACGGGATGCGCACCACGGTGATCGCCAGCATCGCATTGAACAGGCTCGGGCCCAGTGCGGCGGCCAGGGCCATGATCAGCACCAGGGACGGCACCGACAGCATGATGTCCATCAGGCGCATGATCAGGCTGTCGAAACGCCCGCCGATAATCCCCGACAGGCAGCCCAGCAGCCCGCCCACCAGGCAGGACGAAAACGCCACGAACAGGCCCACGCCCACCGACTGGCGGCTGCCGTACAGCACCCGGCTGAACAGGTCGCGGCCGACTTCATCGGTGCCGAACCAATGTTCGGCGGAGGGCTCGGCCAGGCGTTGCGCCAGGTTCAGGGCATTGGGGTCATGGCTCGCCAACCAGGGCGCGAAGGCCATGCAGATCAGCACGATCAAGGTGATGGTCAGGCCGGCGATGGTCAGCGGGCTGCGGCGTATTTGATAGCCCAGGTACTCCATTCGCGCACGCCAGGTGGGGCGCTGTTCCAGGGGCACCGGTACGGGCATGGTCAGGGGAGCGGTCATCTCAATTCACCTCGCCGATGCGCGGGTCGACCACCCGGTAGAGCAGGTCGATCAGCATGTTCAGCAGTACATAAATAAACGACACCAGGATCGCGAAGCCCATCACCGCCGGGAAATCCAGGGACTGGATCGACTTCACCACATAGGCACCCATGCCCGGCCAGGCGAACACGGTTTCGGTCAGCACCGCGCCATACAGCAGGTCGCCGAGGGTCAGGCCGAGCACGGTGATCGACGGGATCAACGCGTTGGGCAGGGCGTGGCGCAGGATCACCGCCCAGCGCGACAGGCCGTAGGCGCGGGCGGTACGGATGTAGTCCTCGCCCAACTGGTCGAGCATCGCCGAACGAATCTGCCGGGCGACTACGCCGAGGTTGACGAAACCCAGGGTGACGGCGGGCAGGATCAGGTGTTCCAGGGCATTCAGGAACAGTGGGATATCGCCGGCCAGCAGCGAGTCGAACAGGTAGAACCCGGTGATGGTGCGCGGTGGTTCGAGGCCTTCATCCAGCCGCCCGCTGCCGGGCAGCCAGCCGAGCTGGCCGTAGAACAACACGATCAGGCCCAGGCCGAGCCAGAAGGCCGGCGTGGAAATGCCGGTAACCGCCAGCGTTCGGGCGATCTGGTCGATGGCGCGGTTGTGATACACCGCTGACAGCACCCCCAGCGGTACGCCCACCAGTACCGAGAGCAGCAGGGCGGCGACCGCCAGTTCGAGGGTCGCGGGGAAGAACGCTTTCAGGTCTTCCAGCACCGGGCGGCTGGTGCGGATCGAGGTGCCGAGGTCGCCGTGCAGCAGGTCGCTCATGTAGCGGCCGTATTGCTGGTACAGCGGCAGGTCGAGGCCCAGTTGATGGCGGATGTTCTCGACAATGGCGTCGCTGGCCCGGTCGCCGGCAATCAGGCGCGCCGGGTCACCCGGGATCAGGTGGGAGATGCAGAAGGTAATCAGCGAAACGCCGACGACGACCAGGATCAGGCCGAACAGGCGTTTGCGCAACATATTCAGGAAGGCCATGAGGGCTCCTCGGTAACGCGAGACATTTGGATCAGGAATACAGCCTGGAAAACACAGCAGGTCCAGTGTGGGAGCGGGCTTGCTCGCGAATACGGTGGGTCAGTCATACATCGGGTAACTGATACACCGCTTTCGCGAGCAAGCCCGCTCCCACATTTGATCGCGTGTTACTTACTGATCTCAGCCACGTTGAACACCTGCTCCAGCATCGGATGGAACACATAACCCTTCACCGAATCACGCATCGGCAGGGTGTAGTTCTTCTGATAGAGGTAGGCGTACACGCTGTCCTTGAGCACGATCTTCTGGGCTTCCTGATACAGCTCGGTGCGCTTGGCCGTGTCGTTGTTGGCCGCCGCATCACGAATCAGCTTGTCCACCACCGGGTTGCTGTAGAACGAACGATTGCCCGGCAGGCCTTGCAGGGAGGAGTCGAACCAGAAGTTCATGTACATGTAGGGGTCGGAGAAGTCCGGTGCCCACGAGCCGATGGACACGTCGAAGTCACCCTTGCCCAGGCGCTCGCGCATGGTGGCGTTGGCCAGTTTTTCCATCTTCAGGTTGATCCCCAGCGGCGCCAGGCTGGCTTGCAGGGTCAGGCCGATGGATTCCCAGTCCGGGTCCTTGTCGGAGTACATGTAATTCAGGTTGGTGATTTTTTCCGGGAGTTTCTTCAGGTTCGCGCCCGCGCTGTCCAGGTCCTGTTTCATCAAGGGCAGGCTCGGGTCATTGGCCCACATGCCGGCAGGAATCGGCCCGTTCATCAACTTGGCCTGGCCCTTGAGGATGCCGTCGACAATGCCTTTGTAGTCCACCGCATCAACGATCGCCTGGCGCGCATTCTGGTTGTTCAGCGGGGCTTTCTGGTTGTTCAGGTACAGGTAGGTCACCCGCAGCGACGGGAACTCCTTGATCACCACGTCTTTCTTTTTGGCCAGGTTGGTGAGCTGGTCCTGGGGCATGTCTTCGGCGATGTCCAGGTCACCGCGTTCCAGTTGCAGGCGGCGTACCGAGGCTTCGCTGATGATCTTGATCACCACCTTGTTCAGCGCGGGCTTGGTGCCGGCGTAGTAGGTGTTGGGTTCCAGGGTCAGGCTCTGGCCTTTCTGCCAGTTGCTCAGGCGAAAGGCGCCGGAGCCGGCGGTGTGGGTGGAGAGGTAGGCGTTGACGTCGCCCTGTTTCACCACGTCCGGGTTGATGATGCCGGCGCCGTTGTGGGCGAGGGTGTAAAGGAAGGGCGCGTAGGGCTTGGCCAGGGTGAACCGCACGGTGAGCGGGTCGACCACGGTGACTTTCATGTCATCCGGGAACGCACCCGACGGGCCTTGCTTGAGCTGCATCACGCGGTCGAAGGAGAACTTCACCGCATTGGCGTCGACCTCGGCGCCGTCATCGAACTTGTTGCCGGGCTTGAGTTTGAAGTCCCACACCAGACCGTCGGCCGAGGTGGTCCAGCTGTCGGCCAGGTCGCCCTTGACCTCGGTGCTGCCCTTGCCGTTTTCGACTTTGTAGGCCACCAGCTTCTGGTACGCCGGGTACGTCACCGCCCAATCATTGTTGTCGATGGTCACGGCCGGGTCGAGGGTTTGCGGGTCGGCGGCCTTGCCGATCATCAGGGTGTCTTTGGGGGCGGCGGCACTTACCGATTGCCACGCGCCCAGGCTCAGGGCGGCGCACAGCAGGGAGAGTGCGAGGGTCTTGCGGTTGCTTGGGGTCATGCCGGTTTCCTTGATTATTTAGAGGAAAAAGCGGGTTGGTTTATTTTTATGAAATCTATAACCGGGCAGTTGGAGCTAAAGGGTGCTGCTCATTATTGTGATGGTACGGTCCTTGGGATCAGTGTGACTCCTCAATTAATGGGAAAAGTTCGGCATCCGGCAACTCGTAGTGCCACCACTCGGTGGCAATCGCCTTGAAGCCGGCGCCAAGCATGATGCCCAGCAACAGCAGGCGGTTGCGCTGCACCTGCGGCGGCAGGTCGGGGTAGAACTGGTGGGACTTGGGCTCCATGGCATCAAACGCCGTGCCCATGTCCAGGGGGGTGCCGTGTTCATCAATCAGCGTCAGGTCGACGGCCACGCCGCGGGTGTGGTGCGAGCCCAGGCGTGGGTCGCGCACGTAGTCCGGGTTGGGCAGGGCTTGCCACAGCAGTTGCTGGGCGTAGGCCGGCCGATAGGCGTCGTAGATCAGCAGGGTCATGCCGGCGTGGCGTGCCAACAGGCTCGCCTTTCGCAAGCAGGCCGCCGCTTCGGCGTGCAGCAGGCAGCGGGCATTGCGGTAGATCACGGTGCCTGCGAGGTTGTCGGCACTGGCGTAGATCAGGTCGACCTGTACCGGGTATTCCGGTGGGGCGATTTCTACCAATGGGCTGGTTTTCACTCAAAGATTTCCTTTCCAGGGTCAGGATTCGAACTGGCCGAAGGCCTGTTGCAGGGCGCGGTTTTTTGCCAGGCGTGCATCCAGTCGCTCGCCGTAGCGGTCAGCGACGGCAGACACCATCAGGTTGAACAGGCACGTCAGGGGCGCCATGGAGTCCCAGAACTGGCCGACATCGGTTTTCAGTTGCAGCAGGTCCAGGTCGTAGTCCCGGGCCCAGGGGCATTGCAAGTCAGTGATCAGCGCCAAGGGTAGACCCTGGGCGTTCGCGGTCTCGCAGAACGTGGGCGTGATGCTGGAATAGGCGCGGAAGTCCGCTGTGATGGCGTAGGGTTTTTCAAAGCCGGAGTTCAGGGTCTCGGCGTAGATCCCCGACAGGCCATCGACGTAATAGACCTTGGGACGGATGTATTCCAGGTGGCTGTGGAACGCATTGAGGATGCCCCGGGTGGACTGGATGCCGAGGATGAACACGGCGTCGGCGTCCACGATGTGCTGCACGATGTCGGCGAAACCCTGGCTGCGGGCCAGGCCGTACACATGCTGGATGGCTTCGATCTCGCGGTTGAGGGAACGGTCGAGGGCGTCTTCCTGATCGTTCTCCTGGCGAAACGCACCCAGGCGGTCGGTGATCAGCCAGGAGGCTTGCGGGTCGCCGCGCAGGCCTTGCTTGACGTCATCGAGGTTGCGATACCCCAGGGTTCGCAAGAAACGCCCCACTGAAATCCCGGTGGTGCCGGCTTGCTGGGCGATGCTGTCGGCGGTTTCGAACGGCAGCTGTTGCAGGTTGCCCAGCAGGTAGGTCGCGATGCGCTTGCCGGTGGGCGTCAGCGTCGGGAACTGCTGTTCCAGCGTGCGCTGGAAGCTGTTTTTATCCATGACGTTTTCGCGCAGGCCGGTCATTGATGTTACTCATGTTTCATGATTTTGATGTCTGTTAGAAACATAACATCGGCAATCGCGATAACACAATGGCTTTTTTTGCACTGGGCGGGCAGGGGGGGACAAGCGGCGATCAAGGCCGCTGGGGTTTCACCGAAGTACCGAACGTATTGCCCATGCGCACACTGGTCGCTGCGGGTGTAGAGAGCCCGATCTGGTTCGGCTTGCGTTTGTCGATGGGCACCTGTTGCGCTTGCTGGTTCTTTTGCGTGGCCTTGGCGGCGTCCGGGTGGTTGCCCATCTGCTGGCTCAGGCAGCCATAGTCCGGTGCCTTGTAGCCATCCACGTTGACCTCGGTGCAGCCATTGGGCGTTCCTTCGGCGTGGGCCATCAGTGGCAGGGCAGCACACAGCAACAGGCTGGCGAGGGTCGGGAACAGGTTCATCGGTGCCTCCTGGCGAGCCCTGGGAAATGGGCCGGTATGGCTCGAAAGTGTAGTGCAGCGGGCTGCCCGTCACCGTGATGTTTTTTTTGCTGGCACCGTAACATCAGGTTCATAAACTGGCCTCAGGATGACGGTTTTGTAGGCTATGTCGGACGTGTTGCGATGCTGAGCAGGGGGGCTTGGAGGCGCGCGGGCTGCTGCCTGGCTCTGCTGTTGGGGCTGGCGCAGACCGTGCGCGCCGAAGTGACCCTGGACCTGCCCGCGCAGAACCTGGATAGCGCCCTGCAGGCGTTCAGCCATGCCACCGGCATGGCGGTGCTGGTGGACCGCGAGTTGACCCGGGGCCGGCGCTCCATCGGCGTGCATGGCCGCTACAGTGCGCAGCAAGCCCTGGGCCTGCTGCTGACAGGGAGTGGCCTGATGGCGCGTTATGCCCGCAGCGATGCGTTCACCCTGCAAGTCCCCGAGGTCAGCCAGCCGGCCACGACGCGGGGGCTGAAGGCAGGGCATGCAGCACGGATCAACAACAGCTATGCCGCGGCCTTGCAGCAGGCGATCGAACGCAGTTTGTGCCGTTCGCCGCTGACCCGCCCCGGCAGTTTCCGGGCGCTGGTGCAGGTGTGGGTCAACGGTGACGGGGTGATCGAACACAGCCGCCTGGTCAGCTCCACCGGTGACCTGCAGCGTGACGAAGCGCTGGTACGCGGCCTGGGCGCCACCCGGGTCGAACGCCCGGCGCCCAGTTCGCTGCGCTTGCCGGTGACCTTACTTTTGATGCCCGATTCAACAGGAACACGCATGGAATGCACAGCAGGGGAAGGAGTTTCCGGGGCATGAAAGATACCGGCCACAGCATGATGGTCAGCCTGTTCCTGGCGTCCTACGAGGACTTCAAGGTACGCCTGCGCAAGCGCCTCGGGTCCGAGGACCTGGCCAACGACGTGCTGCACGAGACCTACCTGCGGGTCGACCGCATGGACGTACCGCCGAACCTGGCGCAACCCAATGCCTACCTGTATCGAATGGCGCTGAACATCGCCGCTGACCGACGCCAGGCGGATGCGCGACTGTTGACCGGCAGCGAAGTCGAAGAGCTGCTGCAGACCGTCGATGAAGCCCAGGACCCGTCGCGGGTGGTGGGTGGCCAGCGGGAAATCCAGTCCTTGCTCAAGGCCCTCTACGAACTGCCGGCGCGGCGGCGCCAGATCCTTATCGCGGCACGTCTGGAAGAGGCGCCACACCTGGAGATCTCCAGGCGTTTCGGGATTTCCACGCGCATGGTCGAAAAGGAAATCAAGGCGGGGCTGGGCCACTGTGCGCAGCGCCTTGAAAGAAAAGTGATCCAGCGGTTCGGTCCCGGGGCCGGAAAACCGTCTTAGTGATTGAGTCCCTGATAATCCGTTGAGTACCTGCGCGCTTGAACATTTTTAACCTCTCCGCTGCCCGTGCTGCGCCCAATAGCCCCCTGCACGATGAAGCGCGTGACTGGCTGGTGCTGCTGACGTCGGGCCGGGCCACCGTTGCTGATGCCAAGGCGTTGCGCCAGTGGTGCGCCCAGAGCCCGGAGCATGCCCGGGCGTTCGAGCAGGCCAAGGTGTTGTGGCAGCAATTGGCTCCCGCCGCCGAGCAGTTTTCCCGGCCGCGGCATTTTGGGCGGCGGGCGTTTTTGGGCGGGGCGATTGCGGCGTCGGCGGCGGTGTTGATGGTGCGGGTGACGGTGCCGGGTGGGTTTGCCGGGTTGACGGCGGATTACCGCACCGAGGTCGGGGAGCAGCGGCGGGTGGAGTTGGGTGATGGGGTTCGGCTGGAGCTCAATACGCAGACGCGGATCAGCCGGCGTGAGGGTGGGATTGAGTTGTTGGAGGGGGAGGTCGAGGTGCTGGCCGATGCTGCGATGCCGCTTCAGGTTCAGGCGGGTGGAGGGTGGTTGAGTGCGGCTCGGGCGCGGTTCAATGTGCGCAATACGGATCACAGTGTGTGTGTGACGTGTATTGATGGGGCGCTGTTGGTGGGTGTTGGGGGGCGTACGGTTCGGCTTGAGGGTGGGCGGCAGCTGACTTATGACGCCAGCGGTGTGGGTGAGCCGGTGGCGGTGGACGTGCAGGCTGTGGTGGCTTGGCGGGAGCAGGTGCTGGTGTTTGATAATGCGACGCTGGCGACGGTGGTGGATGAGATCAATCGCTATCGGCCGGGGATGTTGCTGCTGATGAATGCGCAGTTGGGCAAGCGGCGGGTGCAGGCGCGGTTTAGTCTGCATCAGTTGGCGGGGGTGGCGCTTTTGATTCGCGATGCGTATGGGGCCAAGTGTACGGAGTTGCCTGGCGGTGTTGTTTTGTTGAGTTAGATCGGTGTGCATATCCGTTATTTAGGTAACGGCTGCTTCAAAATCAAAAGCACAGCGGCCTCCCGG
>NZ_JACAPN010000068.1:0-7676 GCF_013385665.1 Pseudomonas sp. D4002 | reverse complement strand
CGCTTTAGCTTTTGATTTTGCTCTTCAACACTCAAGCCTAAGCGAGGAGCCGAGTGGTGGGGCAAGAGCGTTTTGCTTACTTTTGACTGGGCCGGCATTCCGGCTTTTCGAAAGTGAGCGGAACCCATATCAGCCATAACAAAAATAACGGATATGTACACCACCCCAAAAAGCCCTACCGCAAGGGCCCCAAAACCTGCCGATACCGCTCCACCCCCTGGCCCGTCTCCCGCACCAGAACCACCTCGATCCCCAGCGGTTCATCCTGCCGATTCCCACTCAACTGCCGCCACCCCTTGTCCCAAACCCGCACCTGCAAATCCCTGACCTGCCCAAGCACCGCCACCGCATCCCTGGGCGCCGGCAGCGGATACCGATCCCGCGCCGGTGCAGCTGCCCGGTACAGCGTGTCGCCCTTGAGCCACCACCGCACCCGCTGCAACCCATCCCCAGGAACCGGCGCACTCCGGATCACCTCCAACCGAAACCCTTTGCTATCCGAACTCCTCACCGACACCGCCGCCAACCCGCCAGGCTTCGGCGCGTCTTCGCCAATCGGCGGCCCCAACTCAACCCCCGCGCGCAAGCTCACATCCAGCTGCATCTGGTTCAGCGCCCGCAACAACACCTCAGTCTGCTCACTGCTGGCCTGCAAATGCTGATCAGCCCGGGTCACACTGTCCAACCCGCGCCAGGCAATCACACTGACCACCGCCATCAACATGATCGCCACCATCACCTCGATCAACGTAAAACCCTTCTGGTCACTCATGACTCACCACCCGCAACAACCCCGCCGCATCCCGTTGCAGGCTCAGGCTGTATTGCCCATCCGACAGCACCACCCGCACCGGCGGGTTCACCCATTCAGCATCCAGCACCAATGTTTTCCCGGGCTCGATGCGCACCTGCATCGGCGCACTGTCCCAGGCCCGCGGACGCAGTTGCTGATCGCCGCTGAAGTTCTCCACTCCCAGCCCATCATCGGTAACGCGGCTGAAGCGAAATCCCTTGGCATCGGCTTTCCAGGTAATCGCCCGGCCATCGGCACGCGCCTCGGCCTGGGCCATCTGCAGCAATTGGCTCAAGCGTTCCGCGTCCTTGCGCAGCAGGTGCAGCGGATCAGGCTTGATGCTCAGGCTGATGGCCGCACTGGCGATGCCGATGATCACCAGCACCACCATCAACTCGATCAACGTGAAGCCCTGCTGTTTCATTTTTTGCTCCCTGATCAACCGCTGAAATAAAAAGGTGTGAATTGCCCTGTAGCCTGAGGCGACGGACAAACAGGAGGTCCCGCCCATGGCATTCATCCATCGTTTTTCACCCGCCCATGGCGTCCAGGCCGTGGCGTTGCTGGCGGCGCTGGCAGGGGTTGCGACCTGGACGCCACTGTTGCTCACGTCGGCCGAGTCCCACACCCCGCAGGCCGCGCCCCAGGCGTTGGCGGCCCGCAGCGACAACCCCGCCGTGCAATGGTTTTCCAATACCCCGGCGGTGATGCAGATCAAGGTCTCCGGGGTGCTTGCCGGGGCGCGTGGGGCGGTGGCGATCCTCAGTCTCAACGACGGCCCGCCCCGCAGCTTTTTGTTGGGTGAACGCCTGAGCCCCGGCGTGCGGCTGACGGCCATTGAAGGCGATAGCGTGGAGATCGAGCGCGGCGCGGAAAAAATCCGCGTGCCCCTCGACAAGTTGCCCGACGGGCCGACGTTGCCAAGCCTCATTCGGCAGTAACCGGGCGCTTCACCGGCGGGCGCCCCAGCAGTGTCTCCAGGCGTGCCAGGGGGGGCGCTTCCCGGGTGGCGTCCAGCACCTGCACGCTGACCTGGAACAGGCGCCCATCCGGCCCGTTGCTGATGGTCTGTTCGCAACGCAGTTTCAGCCGGCCCTGGTCGCAGTCGAACGTCTTGCGCCCGGTGCTCACCCGACCTTCCAGGCGCAGTTCCGCCATCCGCCCCTGGGCTGCCAGCAGCGCCATCGACTTGTCCCGCAGCAGGCCGTTGCTGGTGGTCATCAGCCCGGCCACGCGTACCGCCGCCGCCATGGCCACGGCGATGATCGCCAGTGCCACCAACACTTCAATCAGGGTGAAACCTTGCTCGTTGCGGGGCCCGCCCATGGCGTACTCAAAACCGGGAAACAGGCCCGCAGACTAGCCCCGGGAGTTGACCGATTGGCGACCAAAGCTCCCGAGGATTTTCAACATGACTGACATGTGTTCTTGCAACACTGCGCCACGAAATGCACTCAAGCCAAGGAATGTCGACATGGATATCGCACACTTCACGTCAGCGCGCAGGCAGCGCGGTTTCACCCTGATCGAGATCATGGTGGTCGTGGTGATCCTGGGGATTCTGGCGGCGCTGGTGGTGCCCAAGGTGCTCGACCGCCCCGACCAGGCGCGGGCCACAGCGGCCCGGCAGGACATTGGCGGACTGATGCAGGCCCTGAAACTCTACCGCCTCGACCACGGCTCGTACCCGAGCATGAACCAGGGCTTGAAGGTGCTGGTGGAACGCCCGGCCGATGCGAAAAACAGCAACTGGCGCGCCTACCTCGAACGCTTGCCCAACGACCCGTGGGGCAACCCGTATCACTACCTCAACCCTGGGGCCAACGGCGAAGTGGATGTGTTCTCCCTCGGCGCCGACGGGAAACCTGATGGTGACGGCGTGAATGCCGATATCGGCTCCTGGCAGCTGTAAGGCCGGCGATGAACAGCCATTCGCCTACAGCGGCGAAGCAGCGCGGCATGGCGATTATCAGTGCCTTGCTGATCGCGGCCGTGGTCGCGGTGCTTGCCGGCGCCATGCTCACCCGGCAAACCGTGTTCACCCGCAGCCTGGAAGCTGAACAACTGCGTATCCAGGGCCAATGGTTGTTGAATGGCGGCCTGGAAACCAGTCGCCAGCTCCTGTGGGACGCGCGCCGCCAGGACGTGTTGACCCGGCTCGATCAACCGTGGGCACGGCCCCTCGGCGGTGCTTTCGAGGGGCGGATTGAGGATGAGCAGGGCAAGTTCAACCTGCGCAACCTGGTGACCCAACAACACCCGGACGCCGGGCAATTGCAGAGCTTCGAACGCCTGTGCCAGTTGATCGGCATCGAGCCGGCCGTGAGTCGCCGCATCAGCCGGCGAGTGATCGACTCATACGACCAGCGCGAGCTCGGCGCCTCACTTACCGGCGGCTTCAACAGCAGCCGGGATACCTCGCCCGGTGCCGCCGCGCCATTGATCCCGGCCAAGTACCCGATGTTGCGCAGCCTCACCGACCTCAGCGGTATCGAAGGCCTCGACCCGCGCCAACTGCGGCGCATGGCGAGCTATGTCAGCGTGCTGCCCGGCAATACCTGGGTCAACGGCAATACCGCCAGCGCCGAGGTACTCAGTAGCGTGGTGCCGGGGCTCAGCCTGTCCCAGGCTCAGGCACTGGTGGCCGAGCGCGACGGCGGGCGCTGGTTTGTCAATCGCGGGGATTTCGTCAACCGGTTGCGCATGCCACAAGTCGCGGTGGACACGGTGCAGGTGGGGATCACCAGCGAGTGGTTTCGCGTGCACGGCCAGGCGCGCCGCGAGCAGCGTCGGGTCACGCTGGAGGCGTTGCTGTATCGCCCGGAAGACCGTCAGCCCCAGGTGATCTGGTCGCGGGTGGGCGTATGAAGCGTTTGCGCATCGGCTTGCCGCCGCTGGATGAACTCACCACCGAGAGCCAGGTGCAGTTCGCCTGGCTGGACCGCGCCGGGCAGGTCAGCCAGCAGGGCGAGGGCCGCCTGGCGCAATGGGCGAATACCCAGGCGGAGTGTTTTCTGCATCCACGGGACAGCTTGCTGACCAGCCTGGAGCTGCCGCAATTGCCCTCCGCCAAGGTCGACGATGCAGTGACCTGTGCGGCCCAGGCACTGATCCTCGGCCCGCTGGAATTGATGCATGTGGCCCACGGTCCACGGGACAGCAGCGGCCTGGTGCAGGTCGGCTGGTTGCCCAAAAGCAGCCTTGAGCACCTGGGCCGGATAACGACCCAGCTGAAAATCAAAGTGCGTGGCCTGTACCCGGCGCCCTACGCGTTGCCGGTCAGCGGGCCAGCGAGCGCGACCTTCTGCGACGGGCATTTGCTACTGCGCCATAGCCTGCAGCAGGGCGCGGTACATCCTCTGGGGCAGCAGGCGCTGGATGATCTGCTCGCCACCGGTGTCGATGTGCTCCATGTGGCCGACGATGCCCGTTGGAGCGGTACCGCGCCGGGCTGGGGTTTGCACGGTCGGCTCCAGCAGGCGGCAACCGGTGGCTGGGGCAGGGCGGCGGCCTGCACGGCGCTGGCGGTCGCCATCTGGGCCCTGGGCCTGAACCTCTACGCCGCCCGCCAGGTCGACGAAGGCCAACGCCTCAAGGCGCAGATGAGCCAGCAAGTACGCCAGGCCTTCCCCGAACTGCCGGTGATTCTCAACCCGCTGCAACAAGCCCGTCAGCAACTGGCCGCACGCCAGAGCGGCGCGGCGGCCGAACCTGGGCAGCGCTTTACCGGCTTGCTGGCGCTGGCGGGCAGCAGCCTGCCGTCCATGGCGGACAGCGTCGAGAGCTTGAGCTACGAGCAAGGCCGCCTGCAGCTGAGCCTGCTGCCGGACGCCCGGACCCCGGCGCTGGCCGCTGACGCGCAGGCGCTGCTGGCCCAGGCCGGGTTCAGCGCCCGTCGCGACGACCAGGGCTGGACAGTCGGCCCGCTTACCGAGCGCGTTGAAGCCGATGCAGACGATGAGGCCGAAGATGAATAAGCGTTGGCAGCTTCTGCGCAGCCAGGCCCAGGTGTTCTGGAACGGCCTGGCCATGCGTGAAAAACGTCTGTTGGTGGGTGCCGGCCTGGTGCTGGCGGGCCTGCTGACCTGGTTGCTGTTGATCCAGCCACCGCTGAAGAAAATCGACTACTGGCAAGCCGAAACCCCGAAACTGCGCAGCCAGGCCGAGGCCTTGCAGGTGCTGCTGCAAGGCGTCGCCCCAGCCCCGCGCAGCAGTGACCTGGAAACCGCCTTGCACCAGTCCCTCGACAACGCCGGGCTGCAGGGCCGCTATCAATTGCAGCCGCAGGACACCGGCAGCTGGCGCCTGACCTTCGACGACGCCCCGGCGGACGCGGTGATCGACTGGCTGCTGGCCAACCCCCGGCCGTTCTCCCTGGAAGTCTCTGCGGCCCGCCTGCAACGCGCAGGCGAGGCCACCCCTTCAAACTCGGCCGGCACCTTGTCCGGGACCGTTCGCATGGATCAGGCGCCTGGCGCTAAGGAAGCTTCATGAAGTGGTCATTGCCCAACGCTGCGCCTTATCGCAAGGTCGCCCCTTTGCTCTTGTTGGCGCTGGGAGCGTGCAGCAACCCCCAATCCTCCGCGCCGTTGCTGGTGGACAGCGAGCTCGGCCAACCCCTGGCCGACACCCGGCGCAGCGGCGACACACCACTGGACCGCCAGCGCGAAACCGTGCCGCCACCCCGGGTGCAACACCCGGTGACCAACAGCGCCCGCAGCCATGGCGCCGCACCGGCCAGGGCGCGCAACCCGCTGGGTGATCAACCGGTACAACTGAACTTCGTCGACGCCGATATCCAGGCGGTGGTGCGCGCCTTGTCCCGCGCCACCGGCCAGCAATTCCTGGTTGACCCGCGTGTCAAAGGCAACCTCACGTTGGTCAGCGAAGGCCAGGTACCGGCGCACCAGGCCTTCGACATGCTGCTGGCGGCGCTGCGCATGCAGGGCTTCAGCGTGGTCGACGTAGGCGGCGTGGCCCAGGTGGTGCCGGAGGCGGACGCCAAGCTGCTCGGCGGGCCGATCTACAGCGGCGCCAACCCGGGCGGGCAGGGCATGCAGACCCGCACCTTCCGCCTGCAATACGAAAACGCGGTGAACCTGATCCCGGTACTGCGCCCCATCGTGTCGCCGAACAACCCGATCAACGCCTACCCCGGCAACAACAGCATCGTGATCACCGACTACGCGGAAAACCTGGCGCGGGTGGCACAGATCATCGACGGCATCGACACCCCGAGCGCCATCGACACCGACGTGGTGAAGGTGCAGAACGGCATCGCCGTGGACATCGCCGCCATGGTCTCGGAACTCCTCGAAACCCAGGGCGCCGACCAGACCCAGAAGATCAACGTGATCGGCGACCCGCGCTCCAACTCCATCATCATCCGCGCCGGCAGCCCGGAGCGCACGGAACTGGCGCGCAACCTGATCTACAAGCTCGACAACGCCCAGAGCAACCCGAGCAATATGCACGTGGTGTACCTGCGCAACGCCCAGGCCGGCAAGTTGGCGCAGTCGCTGCGGGGCTTGCTCACTGGCGAGAGCGACACCGGTACCAGTGACAATGCGCGGGGCAAGTTGAGCAGCATGGGCGGCAACACCCAGGGTGGCCAGGGCAGTACCCAGAACAGCAGCGGCACTCCCACCGGCAGCGGCACTGTCCAGCCCAGTGGCTATGGGCAGGACACCAGCAGCACCGGAGCCTCTTCCCCCAACGACCAGAACACCGCGTTCAGCGCCGGTGGCGTGACGATCCAGGCGGACGCCACCACCAACACCTTGCTGATCTCGGCGCCGGACCCGCTGTATCGCAACCTGCGGGAGGTGATCGACATGCTCGACCAGCGTCGCGCTCAGGTGGTGATCGAGAGCCTGATCGTCGAAGTGGGTGAGGACGATGCCAGCGAGTTCGGGGTGCAGTGGCAGGCGGGGAACCTGGGCGGGAAGGGTGGCTTTGGCGGGGTGAACCTGGGGGGCAGCGGCTTGAATGGAACCCCCACCAGCAAGACCAGCATTGATGTGTTGCCCAAGGGTTTGAACATCGGGCTGGTGAACGGCTCGGTGGACATTCCGGGGATTGGCAAGGTGCTGGACCTCAAGGTGTTGGCCCGGGCGTTGAAGAGCAAGGGCGGGACTAATGTGTTGTCGACGCCGAACCTGCTGACCCTGGATAACGAGGCGGCGAGTATTTTTGTGGGGCAGACGATTCCTTTCGTCACGGGCAGTTATGTGACCGGTGGCGGCGGGACCAGCAATAACCCGTTCCAGACGGTACAGCGGGAGGAGGTGGGGCTGAAGCTGAACGTGCGGCCGCAGATTTCCGAGGGGGGGACGGTGAAGCTGGATATTTATCAGGAGGTCAGCAGCGTCGACACGCGGGCTTCGGTGGATGCCGGGACGGTGACGAACAAGCGGGCGATTGATACGAGTATTTTGCTGGATGACGGGCAGATCATGGTACTTGGCGGGCTGTTGCAGGATGGGTATAGCCAGAGCAATGACGCGGTGCCCTGGTTGTCGGATATTCCGGGGTTGGGGGCGTTGTTCAGGAATGAAAAGCGCAGTGTGACGAAGACTAATTTGATGGTGTTTTTGCGGCCTTACATTATTCGTGACGGCGGGGCGGGGCGCAGTATTACGCTGAATCGCTATGAGTTTATGCGCAGGGCCCAGGGTGGGTTGCAGCCGGAGCATAGTTGGGCGATGCCGGATGTGCAGGCGCCGCAGTTGCCTTCGGTGGATAAGGCGATTCCCGGGGGGCAGGGGGTTAGGGCGGTGATTCGGGCGGTGCCGCGGTGATTTGGGTTTTGGATGGGGGGCATATCCGTTGCTGCGGTAACGGCCACCTATGGTTCCGCTCTTACAGCGGGTCACTTTTGGCA
>NZ_JACAPN010000007.1:0-24786 GCF_013385665.1 Pseudomonas sp. D4002 | reverse complement strand
CGGCAGGACGCCGGGTTAGCCGTCCTGGGCCAGGGATGGCCCATGACGGCGGCCCACGGTCCAAAGCCGGAGTGAGGGCACACCGAGCCTAGGCGAGGTGCCGAGTGGTGGGGCAAGAGCGTTTTGCTTACTTTTGCGCTCTTCAAAAGTGAGCCGCTGTAAGAGCGGAACCAATCGAAGCCATCACCCAAATAACGGATATGCCCCCCATCCAACAAATACGAAAGTTCCCCCACGCCAGCCGCTTTGTCCCCGCTTCCCATGTCACCCCCCACCCCCCGAATCCTCTAATTTCCCAACCCTGCGGGAAGCCTCCCGGCCCACGACTGCGCCCGCGCTTTAAACCGGGCCTCCCAGGCACTTACGCGACAGCTGAAAACGGACTTTCTCCTCAACCGTATCCGACTCAAAAAAGCAGGTTACCCCATGCAGTTCAGCAAATTACTGGCAGCTCTTTCCACCCACCCGATCCGCCTGCAAATGGACGAAGGCGACCTGATCATCCTGGGTGACGACGACGCGCTGGATGACGCCCTATGGGACCAACTGATCGCCCACAAACCCCAACTGCTCGACCTCGTCGCCCAACACGGCGGCGACTGGCTCAGCCCGGCCTATCGCATCACCCCGGACATGCTGCCCCTGGTCAACCTCGACCAACCCGCCATCGACCGCATCGTCGCCGCGATCCCCGGCGGGGCGGCGAATGTGCAGGATATCTACCCTCTGGCACCCCTCCAGGAAGGCATGCTCTACCACCATCTGTCAGCGCACCAGGGCGACCCCTACGTGCTGCACGCGCAGTTCGTGTTCGACAGCCGTGCCCGTCTTGAAACCTTCGCCCAGGCCTTGCAATGGGTCATCGACCGCCACGATATCCTGCGCACCTCGATGGCCTGGGATCGCCTCGACGAACCCCTGCAAGTCGTCTGGCGCAAGGCCTCGCTGGCCTGCGAAGAAGCCCGCCTCGACGGCGATGTACTGACCCAACTGCAAGCCCTCTACGACGCCCGCAACTACCGCATGGACCTCGGCCAGGCCCCACTGCTGCGCCTGGTGTTCGCCGAAGACCCGCGCAACCAGCGTGTGGTCGCCATGCTGCTGTTCCACCACACCATCCTCGACCACACCGCCCTCGACGTAGTGCGCCGGGAGATCCAGCTGCACCTCGCCGGCCAGACCGAACACGCCAGTGCACCGGTGCCGTTTCGCAACTACATCGCCCAGGTCCGCCATGGCGTCAGCGAACAGGCTCACGAAGCGTTCTTCCGCGAGATGCTGGCCGATATCGACGAGCCAACCCTGCCGTTCGGCCTGCAGGATGTGCAGGGTGACGGGCATGGCATCGACGAAACCCGCATTGCCGTCGACGGCGATCTAAGTCGCCGTCTAAGGGCCCAGGCGAGACCGTTGGGTGTCAGTCCCGCCAGTGTGATGCACCTGGCGCTGGCCCAGGTGCTGGGCAAGGTCTCGGCTCGCGAAGCCGTGGTATTTGGCAGCGTGATGCTCGGCCGCATGGGCGCGGGCGAGGGTGCCGACCAGGCCCTGGGCATGTTCATCAATACCCTGCCGCTGCGGGTGGATGTAGGCGAACAAGGCGTGCGCGCCGCCGTGCACACCACCCACAAGCGCCTGACCGAACTGCTCGATCACGAACACGCCTCCCTGGCCCTGGCCCAGCGTTGCAGCGGTGTGGCCGCACCCACGCCGTTGTTCAGTGCCATCCTCAATTACCGTCACAGCGATGCCTCGGACACCCAGGCGGTGATCGATATCGCCGAAGGCATCCAGGTGTTGGGCGCCGAAGAACGCACCAACTACCCGCTGACGGTCAACGTCGATGACCTGGGCGAAGGCTTTGCCTTTACCGTGATGGTGGACGCCTCCATCGGCGCGACGCGCATTGCCGGTTACCTGCACACCGCCCTGGAAAACCTGGTGCTGGCCCTGGAACAAACGCCAGATGCACCGTTGCACAACCTGGGCATCCTGCCTGCCGCCGAACGCCAGCATCTGCTGCATGGCCTTAACGCCAGCACCCAGCACTACGCCGATTCAGCCCTGATCCACCAGCAAGTCGAAGCTCATGCCGCCAGCCATCCCGAAGCCATCGCGCTGCGCTTTGAACACGAACACCTGAGCTACCGCGAGCTGAACGAGCGCGCCAACCAGGTTGCGCATTGCCTGCTCAAGCATGGCATCCGCCCCGACGACCGGGTGGCGATCTGTGTCGAACGCGGGCTGGAAATGATCATTGGCCTGCTGGGGATTCTCAAGGCTGGGGCGGGTTATGTGCCGATCGATCCGGCCTACCCGCTGGACCGTATCGCCTACACCCTGAAAGACAGCGCGCCGCTGGCGGTGCTGGTGCAGGACGACACCCGCCACCTGGTGGGCGACGTCACGTCGATCGACCTCAACAGCCTGCAGCACGAGCCCATCGTCAACCCCAACGTTGCAATCAGCGCGTCCAGCCTGGCCTATGTGATCTACACCTCCGGCTCCACCGGCCTGCCCAAGGGCGTGATGATCGAACACCGCAACGTCGCGCGACTGTTCAGCGCCACCGAGCACTGGTTCAAGTTCAACGCCAATGACACCTGGGCGCTGTTCCACTCGTTTGCCTTCGACTTCTCGGTGTGGGAGATCTGGGGCGCGCTGATGCATGGCGGGCAGTTGCTGGTGGTGCCGCAGCTGGTCAGCCGCTCGCCGGACGAGTGTTACGCACTGCTGTGCGAAGCCGGCGTCAGTATTCTCAACCAGACGCCGAGCGCGTTCCGCCAGTTGATCGCGGCACAGGGCCGCAGCCAGCAACTGCACTCGCTGCGCCAGGTGATCTTCGGCGGTGAAGCCCTGGAACCGGGGATTCTCAAGCCGTGGTACGCCCGGGTGACCAACGCTGGTACGCGGTTGGTCAACATGTATGGCATCACCGAAACCACCGTGCATGTGACCTACCGTGCCCTGGAGGCGGCGGATGCACAGCGGGTGGGCGTGAGTCCGATTGGCGTGCGCATTCCCGACTTGCAACTGTATGTGCTGGACGCCCGCCGCGAACCGGTGCCGAGCGGCGTAGTCGGGGAGTTGTACGTCGGCGGTGCCGGCGTGGCGCGGGGTTATCTCAACCGCGATGAGCTGACGGCCGAACGTTTTCTGACGGATCCCGCAACCGGCCTGCGCCTGTACAAGACCGGTGACCTCGGCCGGATGCTGGCCGACGGCAGTGTCGAGTACCTGGGGCGCAACGACGACCAGGTGAAGATTCGCGGTTTCCGTATCGAACTGGGGGAAATCGAAGCACGCCTGGCCACCTGCGAAGGTGTGCGCGAAGCCGTGGTGATTGCCCGCGAAGACGAACCGGGCGACAAGCGCCTGGTGGCCTACGTGATTGCCCAGCCTGAACACACGCCCACTGCCGCTGAGCTGCGTGACCACCTGCTGCTGTCCCTCGCCGAGTACATGGTGCCCAGCGCCTTTGTGCTGCTCGACGCGTTCCCGCTTACCACCAACGGCAAGCTCGACCGCAAGGCCTTGCCGGCACCGGACGCCGATGCCCTGGCCCGTCGTGGTTATGAAGCGCCACAAGGCGCGGTGGAAACCGCGATCGCGAATCTCTGGCAAGACCTGCTGAAGGTCGACCGGGTCGGGCGCCAGGACAACTTTTTCGAGCTGGGCGGCCATTCGTTGCTGGCGGTCAAGCTGATCGAGCGCATGCGCCAGCTCGAGCTGAGCGCCGATGTGCGGGTGCTGTTCGGCCAGCCGACCCTGGCTGCGCTGGCCGCTGCGGTGGGCGGGCAACATGAAGTGCAGGTCCCGGCCAACCTGATCGGCGAAGCGACGCGGCACATCACCCCGGACATGCTGCCGCTGGTGAATCTCGACCAGCAGGCCATCGACCATATCATCGCCAGTGTCCCTGGCGGCATCGCCAACGTGCAGGACATCTACGGCCTGGCCCCGTTGCAGGCCGGCATCCTCTACCACCACCTGGCAACCACCGAAGGCGATCCCTACGTGTTGCAGGTGCAGTTCAGCTTCAGCGGCCATGAGCCGGTCGAGGCGTTTATCCGTGCGCTGCAAAGTGTGATCGAGCGCAACGATATCCTGCGTACCGGGATTGTCTGGGAAGGCCTGGACGAGCCGGTGCAGGTGGTCTTGCGCCAGGCGCTGCTGGTGGTTGAGCAGGTTGAAGCCGATCCTTTCAGTGCCGTATTGGCGCAACTGCAGGAACGCTTCGACCCACGCCACTACCGCCTCGACCTGTCCCGCGCCTCGTTGATGCGGTTTGCCTACGCCGAGGATCACGGCCGTTACGTCGGCATCCTGCTGCTGCACCACATCCTGCTGGACCACACCGCGTTGCAGGTGCTGGTGGAGGAAATGAGCGCGAGCCTTGCAGGCGAAACCGGCTTGCTGCCCGACGCCGTGCAGTACCGCAACTACGTGGCCCAGGCGCGCCTCGGTGTGAGCGCTGCGCAGCATGAGGCGTTCTTCAGCGAAATGCTCGGCGACATCGACGAGCCGACCCTGGCCTTCGGCTTGCAGGACGTGAACCGCGACGGCAGCGGTGTGCGCGAAGCGCACGTGGCGTTGGAACCGGCCCTCAGCCTGGGCCTTCGCGAGCAGGCCCGGCAACTGGGGGTGAGTGCCGCAAGCCTGGTGCACCTGGCATGGGCCCAGGTCCTCGGCCAGGTCTCGGGCCAGGACGACGTGGTCTTCGGCACCGTGCTGCTGGGCCGGCTGCACGGCGGCGAGGGCGCCGACCGGGCGCTGGGGATGTTCATCAATACCTTGCCGTTGCGGGTCAGTGTCGGCGCGGTGGGCGTGCAGGCTGGCGTGCGCGCCACCCATGCGCGGCTGGCACAGTTGCTGGGGCATGAACATGCCTCCTTGTCCCTGGCCCAGCGATGCAGTGGCGTGTCCGGTGCGCTGCCGTTGTTCAGCACCTTGCTCAACTACCGCCACAGCGCGCCGGGTGAAGCGCCGGGCGCCAGCCCGTTCGCCGACGCCGGGATCGAAATCCTCAGTTCCGAGGAGCGCAGCAACTACCCGCTGGTGCTGAACGTCGACGACCTCGGCGCAGGTTTTGCCCTGACCGTGCAAGGCGTGGCGGAGGTGGATGTGCGGCGCGTCGGCGACTACATGCTCAGCGCCTTGCGCAACCTGGCCACGGCACTGCAACAGGCGCCGACCACACCGCTGCATCAAGTGTCGATCCTGCCACCCGCCGAGCGGCATCAAGTGCTGGTGGACTTCAACGCCACTGCCCGCGCCTACCCGGCTGCGCACACCGTGCACGGGATCTTCGAAGCCAGCGTCCTGACCAGCCCCGACGCGCTGGCGGTGGTGCACGGCGACGTGTCGCTTACTTACCGCGAACTCAACCTGCGGGCCAATCGCCTGGCCCACTATTTGATCGACCAGGGTGTAAAACCGGGCGACAGCGTGGCTATCGCGATGCCACGTTCCATCGACCTGCTGGTCAGCCAGTTGGCCATCCTCAAGTGCGCGGCGGTGTACGTGCCGCTGGACATCAATGCGCCGCACGAACGCCAGGCGTTCATGGTGCAGGACAGTCACGCCGGGCAGGTGCTGCGTGATCTCGACGGGCTGAACCTCGACAATCAGCCGGCCCATAATCCGAACCTGTCCCAGTCTGCCGAAAGCGTGGCGTACATCATGTACACCTCCGGCTCAACCGGCGCGCCCAAGGGTGTGCAGGTGCCCCATCGCGCCGTCTCTCGATTGGTGATCAACAACGGTTATGCCGACTTCAATCACCGCGACCGGGTGGCCTTCGCCTCGAACCCGGCGTTCGACGCCAGCACCCTCGATGTGTGGGCGCCGTTGCTCAACGGCGGCTGCGTGGTGGTGGTCGAGCATGCCACGTTGCTGTCCCAGGCCGCGTTTGGCGCCCTGTTGCAGGAGCAATCCGTCAGCGTGTTGTGGATGACCGCCGGGCTGTTCCATCAGTACGCCGACGGGTTGATGCCGATGTTCCGGCAACTGCGCTACCTGATCGTCGGCGGCGATGTGCTCGACCCGCAGGTGATCGCCCGGGTGCTTGAGCACGGCGCGCCGCAGCACCTGCTGAATGGCTATGGCCCCACCGAAGCCACGACGTTTTCCACCACCTTCGAGATCAAGTCGGTGGGTGAGGGCGGTATTCCGATTGGCCGACCGATTGGCAACAGCCGTGCCTACGTGCTGGATGCACGGCAGCAGCCGGTGGCGCTGGGCGTGGTTGGCGAGCTGTACATCGGTGGCGCGGGTGTGGCCAAGGGTTACCTGAACCAGCCGCAATTGACCGCCGAGAAATTTATCGTCGACCCGTTCGGCGATGGGCTGCTGTACCGCACCGGCGACCTGGCGAGCTGGCAGGCGGACGGCACCTTGCTGTACCAGGGCCGCAATGACCATCAGTTGAAAATCCGTGGTTTCCGTATCGAGCCGGGTGAAATCGAAAGCTGCCTCGCCAGCGTTTCCGGCGTCAAAGACACGGTGGTGCTGGCCCGTGAAGATGAGTCAGGCGACAAGCGCCTGGTGGCTTACTACACCGCCCAGGCGCCGCTGGGCATTGAAGCGTTGCGTGCGCACCTGCAAAGCCGGCTGCCGGACTACATGGTGCCGTCGGCCTATGTCTGGCTGGAACTGTTGCCGCTGACCGCGAATGGCAAGCTGGACCGCAAGGGCCTGCCTGCGCCGGATCAGGCGGCGCTGCTCAGCCGTGGTTTCGAAGCCCCGGAGGGCGAGGTGGAGACCCTGCTGGCGCAGATCTGGCAGGACGTGCTGAAGGTCGAGCGTGTCGGGCGCTATGACCACTTCTTTGAACTCGGTGGCCATTCGTTGCTGGCGGTGAGCCTGATCGAACGCATGCGCCAGGCGGGCCTGAGCGCCGATGTGCGGGTGCTGTTCAACCAGCCAAGCCTGGCGGCGCTGGCGGCGGCGGTGGGCAGTGGCCGGGAAATCGTGGTGCCGGCCAACGGCATTGCGCCGGGCTGCGAGCACATCGCGCCGTCGATGCTGACCCTGGTCAAGCTGGACCAGCCGGCCATCGACCGCATCGTGGCGACGGTGCCCGGCGGTGCAGCCAACGTGCAGGATATCTACCCGCTGGCGCCGTTGCAGGAAGGCATCCTCTACCACCACATCAGCGCCGAACAGGGTGATCCCTACCTGCTGCAATCGCGCATGGCGTTTGACAGCGTCGAGCGTTTGCAGGCCTTCATGGGCGCGCTGCAAAAGGTCGTGGCGCGCCACGATATCCTGCGCACCGGCGTGGTGTGGGAAGGCTTGGACAGCCCGGTGCAAGTGGTGTGGCGCCAGGCCGAACTGGTGGTGCAGAACATCCCGCTGGACCCGGCCGATGGTGATGTGATCGAACAACTGCACGCGCGTTTTGATGCCCGCCACTATCGCCTGGATATCACCCAGGCGCCGCTGCTGCGTATGGTGTATTCGCAGGACCCGGCCAACCAGCGGGTCGCGGCGATCCTGCTGTTCCATCACCTGGCACTGGACCACACCGCCATGGAAGTGGTCGGCCAGGACATGCGGGCGTTCCTGTTCAACCAGGCCGATGACTTGCCGGCCGCGGCACCGTTCCGTCACTACGTGGCCCAGGCTCGCCTGGGTGTCAGCGCCCAGGAACACGAGCAGTTCTTCCGCGAAATGCTCGCCGATGTCGACGAGCCCACGCTGCCCTTCGGCGTGCAGGATGTGCTGGGCGATGGCCGGGATATCGAAGAGGCCGAATTGCCCGTCGATGCAGGGCTGGCGCTGCGGGTTCGTGAACAGGCGCGGCAACTGGGGGTCAGCGCTGCGAGCCTGATGCACCTCGCGTGGGCCCAGGTCCTCGGGCTGGTGTCGGGCCGTCAGGACGTGGTGTTCGGCACCGTATTGATGGGCCGCATGCAAGCCGGCGAAGGTGCCGACCGGGCATTGGGCATGTTCATCAACACCTTGCCGCTGCGGGTGGAGGTGGGTGCCGACGCGGTACGTGCCGGCGTCAAGGCGACTCACGCCCGTCTCAGTGCCTTGCTGGGCCATGAGCATGCATCCCTGGCGCTGGCCCAGCGGTGCAGCGGCGTGCCGAACTCGATGCCGTTGTTCAGTGCCTTGCTCAACTACCGCCACAGCACCCCGGGCGAAATGGCCCGCGACGGCCACGGTATCTGGGAAGGCGTGCAATTGCTCGGCGGCGAAGAACGCAGCAACTACCCGCTGACCTTGAGTGTGGATGACCTCGGTACGGGCTTCGGCTTGACGGTACTGGCGCTGGAATCCATCGGCGCGCAGCGCCTGTGCGACTCCATGCACAGTGCGCTGGAGCAACTGGTGGAGGCCCTTGAGGACGCGCCGCAAACGCCGTTGCATCAGTTGCCGGTACTGCCTGCCCGCGAACGCGAACACCTGCTGCGCAGCTTCAACGCCACCGCCCGCGACTACCCGCAAGGGCAGACCCTGCACGGCGCTTTCGAAGCCCAGGCCCTGCGCCTGCCGCAGGCGATTGCCGTGAGCCAGGACGGCCAGCACCTGACGTACCAACAGCTCAACCAACGCGCCAACCAATTGGCCCATCACTTGCTGGCGCTGGGCGTACAGCCCGACGACCGTGTGGCGATCTGCTGCCGACGCGGCCCGCAGATGCTGGCGGGCCTGCTGGCGATTCTCAAGGCGGGCGCGGCCTACGTCCCGGTAGACCCGGCCTATCCGGCCGAGCGCATCGCTTACCTGCTGCAAGACAGCGCACCGGTCGCGGTCCTGGCCGAAGAGAGCACCCGTGGCGTGCTCGGTGATGTCGCCATCGTCGATCTGCATGGCGCCTATCCCGACGGCACCAATCCCCACGTCGCCAGCCTGACCCCGGCGAACCTCGCCTACGTCATCTACACCTCCGGCTCCACCGGCCAGCCCAAAGGCGTGATGGTGGAACACCGCACCGTGGAAAACCTGGTGCATTGGCACTGTGAAGCCTTCGACCTGCAGGCCGGCAGCCACACCAGCAGCGTGGCCGGCTTCGGTTTCGATGCCATGGCCTGGGAAGTCTGGCCCGCATTGTGTGTGGGGGCGACCTTGCACCTGCTACCGGCCCATGTCGGCAATGAAAACATCGACGAACTGCTGGCCTGGTGGCTGGCCCAGCCGCTGGACGTGAGCTTCCTGCCCACCCCGGTGGCCGAGTACGCGTTCAGCCAGGACCTTGAGCACCCAAGCTTGCGCACCCTGTTGATCGGCGGTGATCGCCTGCGCCAGTTCAGCCATGAGCGACGTTTCGCGGTGATCAACAACTACGGCCCCACCGAAGCCACGGTGGTCGCCACCTCTGGCCGGGTGCGCGCCGGCCAGCCGCTGCATATCGGCAAGCCGATGGCCAATGCCACGGTGTACCTGCTGGATGCACAACAACGGCCGGTGCCGGTGGGTGTGGCGGGTGAGCTGTATGTAGGCGGCCGCGGCGTGGCCCGCGGCTACCTGAATCGCCCGGACCTGACCGCCGAGCGATTCCTCGATGACCCGTTCAACCCGGGCCGCATGTACCGCACCGGCGACCTGGCGCGCTGGCTGCCGGATGGCAACATTGAATATCTGGGCCGCAACGACGACCAGGTAAAAGTCCGGGGCGTGCGCGTCGAGCTGGGAGAAATCGAAACCCGCCTGGCCGCCGTCGACGGCGTCAAGGAAGCCGTGGTGCTGGTGCGCGACGGCCGCCTGGTGGCCTGGTTCACCGAACAAAAACCGCTGGTTATCGAAACCCTGCGCGCCGAGCTGCACAGCCAACTGCCCGAGGCCATGGTGCCGGTGGTCTACGTCAAACTCGACAGCTGGCCGTTGACCGCCAACGGCAAGCTTGACCGCAAGGCGCTGCCGGCACCGGATCAGGCCGCCGTGCTCAGCCGGGAATATGAAGCCCCACGCGGCGAAGTCGAGACCACCCTGGCGCGGATCTGGGCCGAGGTGTTGCAGGTGGAGCAAGTGGGCCGCCATGACCACTTCTTCGAGCTGGGCGGCCATTCCTTGCTGGCGGTAAGCCTGATCGAGCGCATGCGCCAGGCCGGCCTCAGCGCCGATGTGCGGGTGCTGTTCAGCCAGCCGACGATGGCGGCATTGGCAGCGGCAGTGGGCAGTGGCCGGGAAGTGGTGGTGCCGGTGAATGCCATCGCCGCCGATTGCCCGCGCATCACGCCCTCGATGCTGCCATTGGTGGAGCTGGATCAGCCGATGATCGACCAGATCGTCGCCAGCGTGCCGGGTGGCGCCGCCAATGTGCAGGATATTTACCCGCTGGCACCGTTACAGGAAGGCATTCTTTACCACTACATCACGGCGGAGCAGGGCGATCCGTACCTGCTGCAATCGCACCTGGCATTCGATACCCAGGCGCGCCTGGACAGCTTCGCCCAGGCCTTGCAGCAGGTGATCGACCGCCACGACATCCTGCGGACCGGTGTGGTCTGGGAAGGCTTGGCGCAGCCGGTGCAAGTGGTGTGGCGCAAGGCTCGATTGACGGTCGAAGCGCTGCATCTGGACGGTGATGTGCTGGCCGGCCTGCATCAGCGTTTCGACGCCCGGCGCTACCGGCTGGACATCGCTCAGGCGCCGCTGATCCGCCTGATGTACGCCAACGACCCGGCCAATCAGCGGGTGGTGGCGGTGCTGCTGTATCACCACATCGTGCTGGACCACACCGCGTTCGACGTGGTGCTGCGGGAAATGCAGGGCTACCTGCTGGGGCACCCCGCACCGCAGTCCGCGCCGATGCCTTATCGCAACTACGTGGCGCAGGCGCGACTGGGTGTCAGCGAGCAGGAACATGAAGGGTTCTTCCGCGAGATGCTTGGCGATATCCATGAGCCAACGCTGCCGTTTGGCTTGCAGGATGTGCAGGGCGATGGTCGGGATATCGAAGAATTCACGCATCACCTGGACGCTGCCGTCAGCCGGCGCCTCAGGGCCCAGGCACGCCTGCTGGGCGTGAGCACCGCGAGCCTGTTCCACCTGGCATGGGCGCAGGTGTTGGCGGTGACGTCGGGCAAGCCGAATGTGGTGTTTGGCACGGTGCTGGTCGGCCGGATGCAGGGCGGCGAGGGCGCGGACCGGGCCCTTGGCGTGTTCATTAACACCCTGCCATTGCGCCTGGATATCGACGGGCAAGGCGTGCGCGACAGCGTGCGCAGCACCCATGCCCGGCTCACCGCGCTGCTGGGCCATGAACATGCTTCCCTGGCCCTGGCCCAGCGTTGCAGCGGGGTGGCGGCGCCGCTGCCGCTGTTCAGCTCGATGCTCAATTATCGCCACCGGGGCGGCGCCACCCGTTCACAGGACGCGCAGCACGCCTGGGAAGGCATGCAGACCCTGACCAATGACGGGCGCACCAACTATCCGTTGACCCTGAACGTCGATGACCTGGGTGATGGTTATGACTTCACCGCGTTGACCCCGGCCCAGGTAGGCGCACAACGGGTCTGCGGTTATATGCAGATGGCGTTGACCCAGTTGGTGGAGGCCCTGGAGCACGCGCCGCACCAGGCCCTTGACCGCCTGCCGATCCTGGGGGATGCAGAGCGTCAGCAACTGCTGTTTGATTTCAATGCCACCGAGGTTGACTACGACCTGGCGCAGACCCTGCACGGCCTGTTCGAGGCCCAGGTCGAGCGCACGCCGGATGCATTGGCGGTGAAGGTGGGTGAGCAATGCCTGACCTATGCCGAGCTGAACCAGCGCGCCAACCAACTGGCGCACCACCTGCGGGAACTGGGCGTGCAGCCGGATTCGCGGGTGGCGATTTGCGTCGAGCGTGGTCTGGAGATGGTCATCGGTCTGTTTGCGATCCTCAAGGCCGGTGGTGGTTATGTGCCGCTGGACCCGGCGTACCCGCTGGATCGCCTCGCCTACATGCTGCAAGACAGCCAGCCCGCGGCGCTGCTGGTGCAGGGCGCTACCCGTTCGTTGCTGGGCGACGTGACGGTGCCGGTGGTGGATCTTGACCAGAACACCTGGGCGCACCAGCCGGTGTCCAACCCACAGGTTCCCGGGTTGACCGCGCAGCACCAGGCCTACGTGATCTACACCTCCGGCTCCACCGGCCAACCCAAGGGCGTGATCAACGAGCACGCGGGTGTGGTCAACCGCTTGTTGTGGATGCAGGACGCCTACGGCCTGAACGCCACTGATGCGGTACTGCAGAAAACCCCGTTCAGCTTCGATGTGTCGGTGTGGGAGTTCTTCTGGCCCCTGTTCACCGGTGCGCGGCTGGTCATGGCTCGCCCCGGCGGGCACAAGGAGCCGGCTTACCTGTGCGAGGTGATCGCGGCAGAACAGATCACCACCTTGCACTTCGTGCCGTCGATGCTCGATGTGTTCCTGGCCCACGGTGATGTCAGCCAGGGCGCCGGGCTGCTGCGGGTGATGTGCAGCGGCGAAGCCTTGCCCGGCAGCCTGGTGCGGCGCTTCAAGCAGCAATTGCCCGGCATCGGCCTGTACAACCTCTATGGCCCGACGGAAGCCGCAGTGGACGTGACCGCCTGGAACTGCGCCAGGCCCGTGGTGCCGGACAACACGCCTATCGGCAAGCCGATTGCCAACACCCGCATGTACCTGCTGGATGCCCGGTTGCAACCGGTGCCGCTGGGCGTGGTGGGCGAGCTGTTTATCGCCGGTGTGCAAGTGGCTCGCGGCTACCTGCACCGTCCCGAACTGACGGCCGAGCGCTTCCTCAAGGACCCGTTCAACCCAGGCCGGATGTACCGCACCGGTGACGTCGGGCGCTACCTGCCGGATGGCAATATCGAGTACCTGGGCCGTAATGACGACCAGGTAAAAATCCGTGGCCTGCGTATTGAACTCGGAGAAATCCAGGCGCGGATGACCGAGTACCCACAGGTGAAGGAAGCGGCCGTGTTGGCCCGCGACGAACGCCTGGTGGCGTACTACACCGGCGTGCCAGCCGATATCGAACAGTTGCGGGCGCACCTGCTGGCGCGCTTGCCGGACTTCATGGTGCCCGCGGTATTCGTCCATCTCGACGCTCTGCCCCTGAGCCCCAACGGCAAGCTCGACCGCAAGGCCTTGCCGACGCCGGGTGTGGAATCACTGATCGTGCGCGAGTACGAGGCCCCGGTGGGCGCTACCGAAATCACCCTGGCGCGGCTGTGGACCGAGCTGCTGAAGGTGGAGCGGGTCGGGCGTCACGACAACTTTTTCGAGCTGGGCGGGCACTCGTTGCTGGCCGTCAGCTTGATCGGACGCTTGCGTCAGGAAGGCATGGAAGCCGATGTGCGGGGCCTGTTCGAACAGCCGACCCTGGCCGGCTACGCCGCAATTACCGAACGAATGGAGATCGTCCTGTGAGCATCATCGAACTGTTGGCGACACTCAAGGCCAAGGATGTGCAACTGGCGCTCAAGGGCGATCAGTTGTCGGTGCAAGGCAACAAGCAGGCCCTGAGCGACGCGGCACTGGTGGCCTCGCTGCGCGAACACAAGCCGGCGCTGATCGAGCTGATCAAGGCCGGGGAGTACTCGGCCACCAAGGCCGGTGAGGTGCAGGTGCCGGCCAATGGCATTCCACCGGGCGCTACCTCGATTACCCCGCAGATGCTGAGCCTGTCGACCCTCAGCCAGGCGTCCATCGACCGTATCCTCGAGACCGTCGAGGGTGGCGTCGCCAATGTGCAGGACATCTACCCGCTGGCACCGTTGCAGGAGGGCATCCTCTACCACCATGTGAGTGCCGAGCACGGCGACCCGTACATCATGCAGTCGCTGTTTGCCTTCGACAGCCTTGAGCGTTTCGAGGGCTTTGCCCTGGCCTTGCAACAGGTGATCGACCGTCACGACATCCTGCGGACCGGCGTGGTGTGGGAAGGCCTGGAAGAACCGTCGCAAGTGGTCTGGCGCACGGCGCGCCTGCCGGTGCAGGCGATTGAACTGGACCCGGCAGACGGCGATATCGCCGCCCAGTTGCATCGCCTGTTCGATGGCCGCCACTACCGCATGGACGTGACCCGCGCGCCGCTGCTGCGCCTGGTGCGGGCCTGGGATGAAGCCGGCCAACGGGTGGTGGCGATGCTGTTGTTCCACCACATGGCCCTGGACCACAGCGCGCTGGAAGTGGTCTGCCACGAGATGCAAGCCTGCCTGCTGGGCAGGGCGGCTGAACTGGGCCAGGCGGTGCCGTTTCGCAACTATGTCGCCCAGGCGCGCCTGGGCATCAGCGAGCAGGAGCACGAAGGGTTCTTCCGGCAGATGCTCGGCGACATCAGCGAGCCGACCTTGCCCTACGGCCTGCAGGATGTGCAGGGCGACGGCGACAACATCCAGGAGATCAGCCTGCCGCTGGCCCCGCAGTTGAGCCGGCGCTTGCGCGCCCAGGCCCGGCAGTTGGGCGTCAGCGCCGCGAGCCTGTTCCACATGGGCTGGGCCCAGGTGCTGGGAGTGCTGGCGGGCAAGGAACAGGTGGTGTTCGGCACGGTGCTGATGGGCCGCATGCAGGGCAGCCACGACACCGACCGTGCCCTGGGGATCTTTATCAACACCTTGCCGTTGCGGGTGGATGTAGGCGCCGAAGACGTGCGCACCGGGGTCAAGGCGACCCATGCCCGGCTGACCACCTTGCTGCGTCACGAACACGCGGCGCTGGCCCTGGCCCAGCGTTGCAGCGGTGTAGTGGCGCCGACGCCGCTGTTCAGCGCGTTGCTCAACTACCGCCATAGCGCAGGCGGCGCGAGCGCCGAAGCGGTCTCGGCCTGGCAGGGTATTCAAGCGTTGCGTTCCGAGGAACGCACCAACTACCCGTTGACCCTGAGCGTCGACGACCTGGGCGAAGACTTCAGCCTGAGCCTGTTGGCCAGTGCCCAGGTTGATCCGCAGCGGGTGTGCGCTTATCTGCAAACTGCCCTGGGGAACCTGGTTCAGGCGCTGGAAGATGCACCCGAAACACCCTTGAATCGCTTGTCGGTGTTGCCCGAGGCGGAGCAGCGGCACTTGCTGGAGCAGTTCAACGCGACAGCCATCGACTTCCCCCAAGGCACCACCCTGCACGGGCGTATCGAGGCCCAGACCCTGCTGACCCCGGACGCGGTGGCCGCAGTGTATCAAGGCCGCCAGCTGACCTATGCCGAGTTGAATCAACAAGCCAACCTGCTGGCCCATCACCTGCTGGCGCTGGGGGTAAAACCCGACGATCGCGTGGCCATCGTTGCCCGGCGCGGGCTGGACACCCTGGCCGGGTTGCTGGCGATCCTCAAGGCCGGTGCCTGCTATGTGCCGGTGGACCCGTCGCACCCGGCCGAGCGCCTGAGCTACCTGCTCGGCGACAGCGCCCCGGTCGCGGTACTGACCCAGCATGCACTGCTGGAGCGCCTGCCCGCGCTCGATGTGCCGGTGATCAACCTGGACCGTTTTACCTGGCACCACCATTCGGCGAGCAACCCGCAGGTGGCCGTCACGCCCACCAACCTGGCCTACGTGATCTACACCTCCGGCTCCACCGGCCTGCCCAAGGGCGTGATGGTGGAACATCACACCGTGGCCAACCTGGTGGACTGGCACTGCACCGCGTTTGACCTGTGCGCAGGCCGTCACACCGCGAGCGTTGCCGGGTTTGGCTTTGACGCGATGGCCTGGGAAGTCTGGCCGGCGCTGTGCGTGGGGGCCACCTTGCACCTGCCGCCGGCCCACGACGGCGCCGAAGATATCGACGCGCTGCTGGACTGGTGGCGCGCACAACCGCTGGACGTGTGTTTCCTGCCCACGCCGGTGGCCGAATATGCGTTCAGCCAGAACATCGAGCACCCGACCCTGCGCACCTTGCTGATTGGCGGCGACCGCCTGCGCCAGTTCACCCGGGCCCAGCGTTTCGAGGTGATCAACAACTACGGCCCCACCGAAGCCACGGTGGTCGCCACCTCCGGGCGGATCGAGCCCGGGCAGCCGTTGCACATCGGCAAACCCATCGCCAATGCCACGGTTTACCTGCTGGACGAACAGCAGCGCCCGGTGCCCTTGGGGGTTGCCGGTGAACTGTATGTGGGCGGCAAGGGCGTGGCGCGGGGTTACCTCAATCGCCCGGAAATGACCGCCGAACGTTTCCTGGATGACCCATTCAATTCGGGCCGCATGTACCGCACCGGCGACCTCGCGCGCTGGTTGCCGGACGGAAATATCGAGTACCTGGGCCGCAACGACGACCAGGTGAAAATCCGCGGTGTGCGCATCGAACTGGGGGAAATCGAAACCCGCCTCAACCAGCTGCCTGGCCTTCAGGAAGTGGTGGTGCTGGCCCGTGAAGACCAACCGGGCCAGCCACGGCTGGTGGCTTACTTCACCGAAAACCCGCAATTCGAACCGCTTCAGGTGGGCGAGGTTCGTGCCCATCTGGTGGCGCACTTGCCGGACTACATGGTGCCGGTGGCCTACGTGAAACTCGATGCGTTGCCCCTGACTGCCAACGGCAAACTGGACCGCAAGGCCCTGCCAAAGCCGGACCTGGCCGCCGTCTTCACCCGCGAATACGAGGCGCCCCACGGCGACATCGAAACCATGCTGGCGCAGATCTGGGCGGACGTGCTGCAGGTGCAGCGCGTGGGGCGCCAGGATCATTTCTTTGAGTTGGGCGGCCATTCGTTGCTGGCCATGCGCATGGTGTCCCAGGTTCGCCAGCAACTGGGGGTCGACCTGGCACTGGGCGAACTGTTCGCCAATGCCGAACTGGCGGCGGTGGCGCAGGTCGTGGCCCAGGCCGGGCGCAGCACCTTGCCGGATATCCTGCCGGCGGCGCGGGACACGGAGTTGCCGTTGTCGTTTGCCCAGCAACGCCTGTGGTTCCTGGCGCTGATGGAGGGCGCCAACACCGCCTACAACATTCCCATCGGCCTGCGCCTGCGCGGGCAGTTGCACGTCGACGCGCTGCAACGGGCCCTGGCGCGGATCGTCGCGCGGCATGAGACCTTGCGCAGCCGGTTTGCCCAGCAGGATGACGACGCCCAGGTGCTGATCGTGCCGCCTGAAGAAGTGATGCCCCTGCAAGTCCAGGACCTGCGTCGCCACCCCGAAGCACAGCAGGTGCTTGACGCGTTGATCCAGGGCGAAGCCTCGGCGCCTTTTGATTTGCAGCGCGGCCCGCTGTTGCGCGGGCGCCTGGTGATCATGGCCGACGATCACCACGTATTGCTGCTGACTATCCACCACATCGTGTCCGATGGCTGGTCCATGGGCGTGCTGACCCGCGAACTGATGGCGCTGTACCAGGCGTTCAGCCACGGTGAGGCTGACCCACTGCCGCCGTTGCCGATCCAGTACAGCGACTTTGCCGTATGGCAGCGCCTGTGGCTGAGCGGCGAAGTGTTGCATCGCCAGAGCAGCTACTGGCAACACACCCTGGCCGGTGCGCCGGCGTTGCTGATGTTGCCGACCGACCGTCCACGCCCGGCCCAGCAGGACTACGCCGGCAGCAGCGTCGAGGTGCACCTGGATGAGCGCCTGAGCGCCGGGCTCAAGGCCCTCAGCCAGCGCCACGGCACCACGCTGTACATGGTGATGATGACGGCGTGGGCCTCGTTGCTCGCGCGTTTGGCCGGGCAGGAGGAAGTGGTGATCGGCTCGCCGGTCGCCAACCGCCAGCGGGCCGAGGTGGAAGGCCTGATCGGGTTGTTCGTCAACACCCTGGCAGTGCGCATTGATACCTCGGGCGAGCTGAGCGCCGAGGCGCTGCTGGCGCGGGTCAAGGGGCTGGCGCTGGACGCCCAGGCTCATCAGGATCTGCCGTTTGAGCAGGTGGTGGAAATCACCCGGCCATTGCGCAGCCTGGCCCATAGCCCGCTGTTCCAGACGATGTTGACCTGGCAGGACAGTGACGCGCCGGTGCTGGCCCTCGGCGACCTGAGCCTTGAAGGAATCGTGGAGGACAGTCACTTTGCCAAGTTCGACCTGTCCCTGAACCTCGGCGAGACCCGGGGCGAAATTCGCGGCACCCTGGAATACGCCATCGCGTTGTTCGACGAGTCGACCATGCAACGCTATGTCGGCTATTTCACCCGCGTGCTGCAGGCCATGGTGGATAACGATCAGGCGGTGCTGGAGCAGGCTGACTTGCTGGACGATCAGGAGCGCCAGCATCTGCTGTTCGACTTCAATAACACCACAGTGGATTACAACCTCGACCAGACGCTGCACGGTATGTTCGAAGCCCAAGTGGCGAGAACGCCGGATGCGCTTGCGGTGAAGGCAGGCTCGGAGTGCCTGAGCTATCGCGAGCTGAACGAACGGGCCAATCAGTTGGCGCACCATCTGCGGGAGCTGGGTGTACAGCCGGATTCGCGGGTGGCGATTTGCGTCGAGCGCGGCCTGGAGATGGTCATTGGCCTGTTCGCAATCCTCAAGGCGGGCGGCGGTTATGTGCCGCTGGACCCGGCGTATCCGCTGGAACGTATCGCCTACATGCTCAAGGACAGCGCACCGGCCGCCGTGCTGGTGCAGGGCGAAACCCGTTCGTTGCTGGGCGACGTCACGGTGCCGCTGGTGGACCTGGACAGGAACACCTGGCAGCACCAACCAACGTCCAACCCACAAGTGGATGGGCTGACCGCGCAGCATCAGGCCTACGTGATCTACACCTCGGGTTCTACCGGCCAACCGAAAGGCGTGATCAACGAGCACGCGGGCGTGGTGAACCGCCTGCTGTGGATGCAGGACGAGTACGGACTGACTGCCCAGGACAGGGTGTTGCAGAAAACCCCGTTCAGCTTCGACGTGTCGGTGTGGGAGTTCTTCTGGCCGCTGTTCACCGGCGCGCGGTTGGTGATGGCGCGTCCTGGCGGGCATAAAGACCCGGCCTACCTGTGTGAGGTGATCGAGGCGGAGCAGATCACCACGCTGCACTTTGTGCCATCGATGCTCGATGTGTTCCTGGCCCACGGCGACGTCAGCCAGAGCGCCGTGCTGGTGCGGGTGATGTGCAGTGGTGAAGCGTTGCCCGGCAGCCTGGTGCGCCGCTTCAAACAGCAGTTGCCGGGCATCGGTTTGTACAACCTTTATGGCCCGACGGAAGCGGCGGTGGACGTGACGGCGTGGGATTGCGCCGGGCCCGTCACGCCGGACAACACCCCCATCGGCAAGCCGATTGCCAACACCCGCATGTACCTGCTGGACGGGCAGTTGCAGCCTGTTCCGTTGGGTGTGGTGGGCGAGCTGTTCATCGGCGGTGTGCAAGTGGCGCGGGGTTACCTGCACCGTCCTGAGCTGACCGCCGAGCGCTTCCTCAAGGACCCGTTCAGCGCGGGCCGGATGTACCGCACCGGCGACGTCGGGCGCTACCTGCCGGACGGCACCATCGAGTATTTGGGCCGCAATGACGACCAGGTGAAAATCCGTGGCTTGCGCATCGAACTGGGGGAGATCCAGGCGCGACTGCTGCAATTCCCGCAGATCAACGAAGCCGCCGTGGTCGCCCGCGATTCACGGCTGGTGGCTTACTACACCGGCGTGCCGGCGCAAATCGACGCTTTGCGCAGCCATTTGCTGGAACACCTGCCGGACTACATGGTACCGGCCACCTTCATGCACCTGGACGCCTTGCCCCTGAGCCCCAATGGCAAGCTCGACCGCAAGGCACTGCCGGCGCCGGGCCTGGAATCGGTGAGCGCCCGGGAGTACGTCGCGCCTGTGGGGGAAACCGAAATCACCCTGGCCGGCCTCTGGGCGGATTTGCTCAAGGTGGAGCGTGTCGGTCGGCACGACCATTTCTTCGAGCTGGGCGGCCATTCGCTGCTGGCCGCCAGCCTGATCGGCCGCATGCGTCGGGTCGGGTTGTCGGCGGATGTGAAAGTGTTGTTTGGTCAACCCACCCTTGCAGCCTTGGCGGCTGCCGTGGGTGGTGGTCGCGAAGTGGTGGTGCCGGCCAATGGGATCGCCGCGGATTGCACGCGGATCACCCCGGACATGCTGACGCTCGTGAACTTGAAGCAACCCGCCATCGACCGCCTTGTCGCGAGCATTCCCGGCGGCGCGGCCAACGTGCAGGATATCTACCCGCTGGCGCCGTTGCAGGCCGGGATCCTGTATCACCATCGCGCAGTGCAACAGGGTGACGCGTACCTGTTGCAGGCGCAGTTTGCCTTCGCCAGCGTCGAGCGCCTTGAAGCGTTTGCCCAGGCGTTGCAGGCGGTGATCGAGCGGCAGGATATCCTGCGCTCGTCGATGCACTGGGACGGGCTGGAAGAACCGGTGCAGGTGGTGTGGCGCCAGGCCTCGTTGCGGGTTGAGCCGATTCAACTGGCGGGCGATGTGCTGGAGCAATTGCAGGCGCGCTTCGAACAGCATCGGCTGAACTTGGCTCAGGCACCGCTGATGCGCCTGGTATACGCCGAGGACCCGGCCAACCAGCGGGTGGTTGCGTTGTTGCTGTTCCATCATCTGGTGATGGACCACGTTGCGCTGGAGGTGCTGCAGCACGAGATGCAGGCGTGCTTGCTCGGCCGGCGCGAGCAGTTGGGTGCGGCGGTGCCGTATCGCAATTATGTGGCGCAGACGCGGTTGGGCATGCGTGAGGAAGAGCACGAAGCGTTCTTCCGCGAGATGCTCGGGGAGGTCGATGAGCCGACGCTGGCATTGAGTGCACCGGGTGAAGCGCAACAGGCACATTTGCGCGTCGACCCGCTGTTGAACGGGCGCCTGCGCACCCTGGCACGGCAGCTTGGGGTCAGTGCTGCGAGCCTGATGCACCTGGCCTGGGCGCAGGTGCTGGGCAAGGTTTCCGGCCGCGAGCAGGTGGTGTTCGGCACCGTATTGCTGGGCCGGCTGCAAGGCGGCGAAGGCGCCGAACGTGCCTTGGGTGTGTTCATCAACACCTTGCCGCTGCGGGTCGACCTGGGTGAGCGCACGGTGCACGCAGCGCTGATGGCCACCCACGCAAGCCTGACTCGGTTGCTCAGTCACGAACATGCGCCACTGGCCCTGGCCCAGCGTTGCAGCGGGCTGCCGGCCAATACGCCGCTGTTCAGCGTGCTGTTCAACTATCGCCACAGCGCCCCGCACGCTGGCGGCGTAGCCGAGGCGTGGCAGGGCATGCAGGTGCTCAAGGCCGAGGAACGTACCAACTTTGCGCTGTCCCTGAGTGTCGATGACCTGGGCGACGGGTTTGGCTTTGACGCCATGGGGCAGGGCGCGCCACGCCTCTGCGAGTACCTGCATGTTGCCCTGGAGCAACTGGTGCAGGCCCTGGAACAGAATGCAGGGGGCTCAATCAGCCAACTGTCGATTCTGCCGGCGGCGGAGCGTGAAAAACTGCGGATGGAATTCAACGCCACCCAGCGCGAATTCCCTCACGAACATACGGTGCAGCGTTTGTTCGAAGCCCAGGCGCAGGCACGCCCGGGTGCTATCGCAGTGGTGCATGGTGAACACACCCTGAGTTACGGCGCGCTGAACACCCGAGCCAACCAGTTGGCGCACCACCTGCGCAACCTGGGCGTGCAGCCCGGCGACCATGTGGCGATCCTGTTGCCGCGCTCGATTGACCTGTTGCTCAGCCAACTGGCAATCCTCAAATGCGCGGCGGCCTACGTGCCGCTGGACATCAACGCCCCGGCCGAGCGTCAGGCCTTTATGGTGCAGGACAGTGGCGCAGTGTGGCTGTTGACCCACAGCAGCGAGCCCGTCGCTTACCCGGCCCGACGTATCGACCTCGACACCCTGGCGCTGGACCCGCAACCGAGCCACAACCCGGACCTGTCGCAGTCCTCGGAGCGCGTGGCGTACATCATGTACACCTCCGGTTCCACCGGCACCCCCAAGGGTGTGCTGGTACCGCACCGGGGCATCACGCGGCTGGTGATCAATAACGGTTACGCCGATTTCAACGCCCATGACCGCGTGGCGTTCGCTTCCAACCCGGCGTTCGACGCGAGCACCATGGACGTGTGGGGCCCCTTGCTCAACGGTGGCCAGGTGCTGGTGATCGACCATGCGACCTTGCTCGACCCCGGCGCGTTTGGCCGGGCACTGAAGGCGGGCGGGGCGACGATCCTGTTCGTCACCACTGCGCTGTTCAACCAGTACGTGCAATTGATTCCCGACGCGTTGGCCGGGCTGCGCATCCTGTTATGCGGCGGTGAACGGGCCGATCCGGCGGCGTTCCGCAGCCTGCTGGCCCAGGCGCCGGCACTGCGGCTGGTGCATTGCTACGGCCCGACGGAAACCACCACTTACGCCACCACGCATGAAGTGCAGGCCATCGCCGCCGATGCCGAAAGCGTGCCGATCGGCAGGCCGATTGCCAACACGCAAATCCACCTGCTGGATGCGCACTTGCAGCCGGTGCCGCTGGGCGTGGTCGGGGAAATCTGCATTGGCGGGCATGGCGTGGCCAAGGGGTACCTGAACCGGCCGGAGCTGACGGCCGAGAAGTTTGTCGATGATCCGTTTGGCGATGGCTTGTTGTACCGCACCGGCGACCTTGGGCGCTGGTCGGCGGACGGACTGCTGGAGTGCATCGGGCGTAATGACGACCAGGTGAAGATCCGCGGCTTCCGCATCGAGTTGGGCGAGATCGAAGCACGCCTGGCCACCTGCAGCGGCATCAAGGATGTGGTGGTGCTGGCACGAGAAGATGCGCCGGGGGACAAGCGCCTGGTGGCGTACTACACCGGCGAGCCGCTGGCCATCGAAGTGTTGCGCAGTCATCTGCTGCAGCACCTGCCGGACTACATGGTGCCATCGGCCTATGTACCGCTGGAAAAAATGCCCCTGACAGCCAACGGCAAGGTCGACCGCAAGGCCCTGCCGGTGCCCGCGCTGGAGGCATCGGCGAGCCGCGTGTTCGAGGCGCCGGCGAACGAGCTGGAACAGACCCTGGCACGCCTCTGGGCCGAGGTGTTGCGGCTGGAGCAGGTCGGTCGGCATGACAGTTTCTTTGAACTGGGTGGCCATTCGTTGCTGGCGATCCGGCTGGTCAACCTGATGGAAGAGGCGGGGCTTGAGGTGTCGTTGGCCGAGCTGTTCCAGCACGCCAGCGTGGCCTCGGTTGCCTCGATGCTCGGTCAGCGCACGGCGCGGGAGGACAACAGCTCGCTGATCACCGTACGCGCCAGCGGCAGCCAGCCGCCGTTGTTCCTGGTGCATGAGTTCAGCGGCATGGACGTGTATTTCCCGGCGCTGGGTCGGCACCTGCCGGGGGACTACCCGATCTATGGCCTGCCCGGTGCACCCCTTGGCGAGGTGCAGTTGCAGACCATGGAAGGCCTGGCGGCGCGGCTGGTGGGGATCATCCGCTCGGTGCAGCCCCATGGGCCGTATCGGCTGGCGGGTTGGTCGTTCGGCGGGGTGTTGGCCTATGAAGTGGCGATGCAACTGCAGGGGCTGGACGAACCGGTGGCATTCCTCGGGTTGATCGACAGCTACGTGCCGCGCATGACCGACCAGGGCAAGGCGCGCTGGAGCGGGCCGGATGCCCTCAAGCGGCATTTGCTGTTGCAGTGCACGGCGTATTGGAAGGCACAGGGAGGTGTGGATGAGTTGGCGAGCCTTGAGCAACTGGAAGCGGACATTGGACAGCTGGACTTTGCGGGTTTGCTGCAACGCTGCCGCGATCGGCATTTGTTGTACGCGCAGATGGCGGCGGCTTCGGACGCGGACCTGTTGAGTTTTATCCAGCGGGAAGTCGGGCATGGGCATGCGTTGGCGCATTACAGCCTGTTCCCGATGCCGCTGGCGGTGCACTTGTTCAGCGCCGCCGAGCGGCCGACGGAACTCTCGCGGCGCAGCCTGGATTTGGGATGGGATGAGGCACTGGCCGTGGGGCAATTGCGCCGCATTGAGGTGCCGGGGGATCACCAGAGCATGATGCAGGCACCGCATATCCGGGCGCTGGGGCAGGCGATGGGTGAGGCCCTGGCGTTGAGTGAGGCGCCGGCGGTGGCGGTGCATCAGCCGTTGTTGCGGATCCAGAGTGGTCGCGCCGGGCAGGCACCGATCTTCTGTGTGCCGGGGGCGGGGGATAGCGTGACGGGGTTTGTAGGGTTGACCGAGGCGTTGGGACGGGACTGGCCGATCTTTGGCTTGCAGCCCCGTGGGCTGGATGGGGAGGTGGTGCCCCATAGCCAGGTTGAGGCGGCGGCGCGCTGTTATTTGCAGGCCATGGAGCAGGAATGTCCTTCGGGGCCGGTGCATTTGGTGGGGCATTCGTTTGGCGGTTGGGTGGTGTTCGAGATGGCCACGCGGTTGCAGGCTCAGGGGCGTGAGGTGGCGTCGTTGACGTTGATCGACAGCGAGGCGCCCGGGGGCAATGGGGTGGTGGGCCGGCCCTATACCACGACGGCGGCGTTGTTGCGGTTGGTGGAGTCGATGCAGGTGGCTTCGGGTAAGTCGCTTGGGATTGATGCGGTGGATTTTGCCGGGCGCGATGAAGTGGAGCAGCGAAGGTTGTTGCATGAGGGGATGGTGGCGGTTGGGTTGTTGCCGGCGCGGTCTTCGGTGGATGCCATGGATGGGCCGGCGCGCACGTATGCGTCGGCGTTGCGCACGGTTTATCGGCCTGGTCGGCGGTATGAGGGGGTGGTGCGGTTGGTGTTGGCGGAGGATCCGACCCTGGACGCGGCAGGGAATCAGCGGGAGCAGAGGTTTATGGTTGAGGGGTGGCGCGGGTGCGTGGGGGTGTTGGAGGTTTGGTATGGGCCGGGGAATCATTTTTCGCTGCTCAAGGCGCCGAACGTCTTTAGTTTGGCGGCTTGGTGGCGGGATGGGGTTGTGGTTGGGGAGCGGGTTTCGTGAGTGTACATATCCGTTGCTGCGG
>NZ_JACAPN010000067.1:0-9426 GCF_013385665.1 Pseudomonas sp. D4002 | reverse complement strand
CGCTTTAGCTTTTGATTTGGCTTTTGCTTTTCAACACTCAAGCCGGCCGGGAGGCCGCTGTGCTCTGCTTTTGATCTTGATCTTGGGCGCCCCGTTAAACCACGCTGGCCGAACTGGACTTGACTGGGCTGGCATTCCGGCTGTTCAAAAGTGAGCCGCTGTAAGAGCGGAACCCTAGGCGGCCATCACCCAAATAATGGATATACACCCAACAACCGAGGCAAAAAAAACGCCCCGAACCAGTCGGGGCGTTTTCAGGCGATCAAGCTGCGGGAGCTTACTTACCCTGCCAACGTTTCAGCACCAGGGTGGCGTTAGTGCCACCAAAGCCGAAGCTGTTGCTCATCACTGTATTGATGGTCGCATCTTCACGAGTCTTGGTCAGGATAGGCATGTCAGCCACGTCCGGGTCCAGTTCCTCGATGTTGGCAGAACCCGCCATGAAGTTGCCTTCCATCATCAGCAGGCAGTAGATCGCTTCGTGAACGCCAGCGGCGCCCAGGGAGTGACCCGACAGGCTCTTGGTAGAGCTGATCGCCGGAGCCTTGTCGCCGAATACCGCACGCACGCCTTCCATTTCCTTGGAGTCGCCGACCGGAGTCGAAGTACCGTGGGTGTTCAGGTAGTCGATCGGGGTATCAACGGTGGACATGGCCATTTGCATGCAGCGGATGGCGCCTTCGCCGCTTGGCGCAACCATGTCGTAGCCGTCGGACGTCGCGCCGTAGCCGACGATTTCCGCGTAGATCTTCGCACCACGGGCCAGGGCGTGTTCCAGCTCCTCGACCACCACCATGCCGCCACCGCCGGCAATGACGAAACCATCACGGTTCTTGTCATAGGCGCGGGAGGCTTTGTCCGGGGTTTCGTTGTACTGGGTCGACAGAGCGCCCATGGCGTCGAACAGGAACGACTGGCTCCAATGTTCTTCTTCACCGCCGCCGGCAAACACGATGTCCTGCTTGCCCAACTGGATCTGCTCTACAGCGGTACCGATGCAGTGAGCACTGGTGGCGCAAGCGGAGGAGATCGAGTAGTTCACGCCCTTGATCTTGAACGGCGTGGCCAGGCAGGCGGAAACGGTGCTGCCCATGGTCCGCGTGACGCGGTACGGGCCAACGCGCTTGACGCCTTTCTCGCGCAGGATGTCCAGCGCTTCCATCTGGTTCAAGGTCGACGCGCCACCGGAACCGGCGATCAGGCCGGTGCGCACGTTGGATACCTGGTCTTCGCTCAGGCCGGAATCGGTGATCGCGTCCTTCATGGCCAGGTAGGCGTAAGCGGCTGCGTGGCCGACGAAGCGATAGATCTTGCGATCGATCAGTTCTTCGAGGGGCAGGTCGATGGAGCCGGAAACCTGGCTACGCAGACCCATTTCGGCATATTCCGGGTTGAAGCGGATGCCAGGGCGACTTGCACGCAGGTTAGCGGAGACGGTCTCTTTGTCATTGCCCAGGCACGAAACAATGCCCAGACCAGTGATAACGACGCGGCGCATGCGGATAACCCTTAAAAGTTGTCAGTGGAAGTGAATACGCCGACCCGAAGGCCTTCGGCAGTATAAATCTCGCGACCGTCGACAGTCACCGAACCATCGGCAATGGCCAGGTTCAGCTTGCCCTTGAGGACGCGCTTGATTTGAATGTTGTAAGTGACTTTCTTGGCGGTCGGCAAGACCTGGCCAAAGAACTTCACTTCGCCCGAACCCAGGGCGCGACCGCGGCCCGGCAGGCCTTGCCAGCCCAGGTAGAAACCGACCAGCTGCCACATGGCGTCAAGGCCCAGGCAGCCCGGCATCACCGGATCGCCTTCGAAATGGCAGGCGAAAAACCACAGGTCAGGGGTGATATCCAGCTCGGCGACCAATTCACCTTTGCCGTACTTGCCACCCTCTTCGCTGATATGGGTGATGCGATCCACCATCAGCATGTTCGGGGCGGGCAGTTGCGCGTTACCTGGGCCGAACAGCTCACCGCGACTGCAGCGCAGCAGGTCTTCCCGAGTAAAGGCGTTTTGTTTGGTCATGCGAGCTCCTCAATAATCCCATGCGGCAGGGCAGGGCAAATCTTCCCGGCCGACTGAAGCGTTCATGCCTCATATCGGCAGCCTACACATAGACTATTGCGTTGTAGTGAAAGTCACAGCGTCAAGGTCATGAATGTACACTTGTGCACTGAAATTATAAACCGGGCCGGTTTACGGGCCCGTTCGGGTGCCTAAGACTGCCGCACTTTCGTCTTTCACGCCAGTCGCAGTTGGCTGATGGCACCGTGTTACTGCACCCATCTCTGCAGGATTTGCTGCAAATCCGTGCGTTTGAACGGCTTTGCCAGGTAATCGTTCATTCCAGCTGCCAGGCAGGCTTCGCGATCGCCCTGCAAGGCATTGGCCGTGAGGGCAATGATTGGCAGCTCGGCGCAACCGGGCAACTGGCGAATCTGCCGGGTAGCCTCGTAGCCATCGATGCCCGGCAGTCGGCAGTCCATCAGGATTGCGGTAAAAATCAGGCTCTCGGCGCTGCGAATCGCTTCGGCGCCGTCGGTGGCGATGCTCACCTCGAACCCCAGGCTGCGCAGCATGGCTTCGACCACCGTGCGATTGACCGGGTTGTCTTCCACCAGCAACACGTTGCGCCCTTCGCCCGCGCGGGCATTGCCTTCGGTATTCGGCGCGAGCACCGGCAAGCTCTGCTGGTAGATCGCCAGCGGGATTTCCAGGGTGAACACCGAGCCGTGGCCTTCTTCGCTCTGGGCGCGCAGGGTGCCGCCCATGCGTTCGGCCAGGGTGCGTGCGATAGGCAGTCCCAGTCCGGTGCCGCCGTAACGTCTTGAAATGGAACTGTCGGCTTGCTGGAACGCATCGAACATCAGTTCCAGGCGCTCGGCGGAGATGCCAATCCCGCTATCGCGCACGGTGCAGGTGAACCACAGCAATTCATGGTCCAGGGTCTGCCAGTGGGGTTCGACGGTGACGGTGCCCTGCTCGGTGAACTTCAGGGCATTGCCGATCAGGTTCACCAAAATCTGCCGGATGCGGGTCGGGTCGCCCTGTACCTGCAGCGAGCCCAGGCCCTGGGGGATCGGCACTTCGAGCGCCAGCCCGCGTTGTTGGGCGGCGTGCTGGAAGGCCTGGGCGCAACTGCTGATCAGCTCCACCAGGTCGAACGGAATGTGCTCAAGCTCCAGGGCCGCGCGCTCGATGCGCGAGAAGTCGAGGATGTCGTTGATCACCTTCAGCAGGTGTTCGGTGGACTCCGAGGCCAGCGCCGCGTATTCGGTCTGTTCCTCGGTCATGTCGGTGGTTTCCAGCAGTTGCAGCATGCCCAGCACCCCGTTCATCGGCGTGCGCAATTCATGGCTCATCATTGCCAGGAAGTCCGACTTGGCATTGTTCGCCCGCTCGGCTTCTTCGCGGGTCTGGATCAACTGGGCCATGGCCTGGTGCTGTTCACGACTGGCCTGGTTCAAGCCATCGGCTAGGTTATTGATGTGGCGCGACAGGTCGCCCAGCTCCGAGTCATCCACGATGGGCAGCGGCGTCTGGTAATCGCCCTGCTGGATCGCCTTGACCGCATTGCCCATGGCGCTGATCGGTTGCGACAGGCTGGCCGCCAGGCGCCGGGCCAGCAGGAAGGTAAACAGCAGGGCGAACAGCGCGAGAATCCCGGCCTTGAACAGGATTTCCTGCTGGCGCTGGCTGAACGCATCGTTGGACATGCCGACAATCACTCGCCCCAGGTAGTCCGCGCGCGGGGCCTTGGGCTCGGCAGTACTGTCCTGGAAGAAGTCATTGCCCAGCTGGATATGTTGCAGGCGAATCGGCGCCTGGAAGACTTTCACCGACAGCGAGCGATCGTGCTTCTCCGACGGTTGCTCGACATACACCAGGATATTTTCTGCGCTGTCCTGAATCTCCAGGAAGCGCACGTGCGGCGTGGCGAGGGTGGCCCGCAACAGGCTTTCAAGCACGTCGTTGTTGCCGGAAATCACCCCGTATTCGGTGGCCGGCGCCAGTTGGTTGGCGATCAACTGGCCGGTGTGGTCCAGTTCCTGGCGCAGGTCCTGGATCCGCACGAAGGTGAAGAAGCTGATCAACAGCAGCGTCAGCAGGAGTGCCGGGCCCAGGGTAATGAGCTGGGTCCGGGTGTTGATGTCCCAACGGCGACGAAATGTCATGGGCGTTTTTCTCCTTCGGCCAGGCGGGCGGCGACGTTGGTTTCGTCCACCTGTTCGATCCCCAGTGAGCGCGCAACCTGCGGGTTGCCTACGACTTTGAAACGTTCCGGGTACAGCGAGCGCGGCCAACTGGCCGGCGCATGATCCAGCAGGCGGTCGAGCACATCCAGCCAGTCGGTCTGATCGCTGTAGGTGCTGGCCAGGCTGCCGGCCTTGACGAACCCGGCGTTGGGCCCGACCAGTGGCAATTGCCTGGCGTAGCTGCTGAGCAGCAGGTTTTTCGCGGTTTTCGGGTTGTACAGCTGGGGATCATCCAGCCCCAGCAAGACGTCGCTGTTCTTGAACAGGCTTTGCAGCGGGCGACTGTCATTAATGTTTTCCCAAAGCTGGGGCACGATCTCCAGGCCCATGGGCGCGGCGTACTGGCGCAGCTCGCGCAGCAGGAACTCGCTGTCGATGCCATAGAGCACGCCGATGCGCCGGGCCTGAGGCAGGATGCCGGTGATCAGGCGCAGTTGTCGGTCCAGCGGTGGGTCGCTCCACAGCAGGCTGATCTTCGCAGGCAACGTGGCACCCAGGCGCTGGCGCGCTTGCAGGCGGCTGATGCGCAGCACCAGGGTCGGTGGGCCCTGGGCGTCTTGCAGGCGCCAGTCAAGGCTGGGCAGGTCCAGCAGGATCAGGCGGGTGCTGGTCGGCAAGTTTGCAGGGGCGGGCAGGTCCTTGAGCGGGGTGAACTTCACGCTGTCTTCGGGACGCTGCAGGGCCAGGGCCTGGACGAATGTTTGTACGCCCGGGCCGTCTTCGTCGGCGGTCAGCAGGATATCCGCTGCCCATGTCGGTGCGCCGAACAGTAAAACCCCAAGCAACACACAGCACCGCCAGAGCCGGGCGGTAAAGGGCAGGGTCATCCGTGACGAGTCGCTGTCCACTAGAACTCTAACTCCGCACTGAAGTAGAGCACGTGGCGTTGGTCATAGTTGTTGTCGGGCCAGGTGGTGGGCTGATTGTCGAGGCGTTGTTGCAACATGCCGGCCAGCTCCACGTTGGCTTTGCCCAAGGCAATGCGCTTGGCCACCCGCAGGTCGACCCGTTCGAAGCGATACTGGTTGAGCGCATCGTCGCCATAGTAGAACACCGCGCTGGACCAGCCATGGCCCCATTCCCGCATCCAGCCGGCCGAGCCGCTGTTGCGCGCGGTCTGCTGCCTGTCCAGGGGGTTGGTGGCGCTGGCATCCACATAAGCATAGGTGACGCGCAGCCGGTCGGCGGTGCTCATGTGCCAGTCGAGCTGGGTTTCGGTGCCGGTAAAGCGCGAGCTGTTCGAGTTGCTGGCGATGTACTGGTTGTTGCGCAGCGGCTCGCTGACCATTTCGCTGATTTCGTCGTAGAACAGCTTCACGTCGACGTTCAGCCCGATGTCGGCAAAAAAGCCGTTGTAGCCCAGCTCCCGGGAGCGCATCAGCTCTTTGTCGAGGTTGCCCGGGCCACGGGTCACCACGAAGTATTGGCCGGAGTTCTGGCCGTAGGCCGGCGAGCTGAGGTTGGTGACGCGGTAGCTCCAGTTGACGTTGTTCTCGAACATGTCCGGGGAGCGAATGGCTTCGGAGTACACCGCGCGCAGGCCGTGGCGCGGGTTGATCAGGTAGTTGACGGCCACCCGTGGCGTCAGCGAGTTGCCGCTCAGGTGAGTGTCTTCGTACATCGCGCCGCCCTGCAGCAGCCAGTGTTCGCTGGCCCGCCATTCCAGGTGGCCGAACAGGCGCCAGGTGGTGTCGTCCAGGGTGCCGTTGAAGTAGGTGTCGGAGTCGGCGCGGTCGTAGCGGTAGTTCATGCCGCTGACCAGGCGCAGGCTGTCGGACAGGCTGAGGGTGTCTTGCAGCTCCAGGTCGTAGCGGCTTTCCTTGGTGCTTTGGTCGATGTTGCCGCAGACCGGGTCCTTGCCGCCGTCTCCCCATTGCTGGAGCACCTGGCGGGCCAGTGCCTGCTCGGCGGCGCTGCCGGGTGGGAGGTTGCCTGGGTTGAAGTTGTTCATGTGCCGGGCCAGTCGCTCGGCATAGTTGGGGTTGAGCTGCCACAGCTGCGTCAGTTCCGGGCTGAACGAGACCTTGGCATCGCACGCGCGCCAGATCTGCCGGCGATCCCACTGCTGGGCCGAACCCTGGATATACAGGCTGTGATCGGGGTTGAAGTCGAAGTTCCAGCGCAGGGAACCGGCATAGTCCTTGGCGCTGACGTCGGAATTGTTACCGCCTTCGGTAATCCCGTCGAACACTGGTTGGTAGGTGTAAGGGCGCTGGTTGGTGCCTTCCTTGGCGTCCAGTTGCCAGTCGATGCTTTGTTGCGCATTCAGGGTCTGGCTCACGGCCAGGCTGAAGCGGTTCAGGCGGCGCCCGTCGCGGCGGTCAGCGCCCACGCGGTCGCTGTCAAAGCCATCGTCCTGTTGACCGGAGAGTGACAGGCGCAAATCGCCGGTGTCCCAGCCCATGCCCTGGCTGGCGTACCAGTCGTTGATCCCTCGGCCGCCCTGGGTGAGTTTCATCCGCGTGCCATGGCTGTTGGCCGGCGAGCGGGTGAGGATGTTGACGACGGCCATCAGCGCGTTGGCGCCGTAGCTGACGGTATTGGGGCCGCGGAAGACCTCGATGCGGTCGATGTCTTCCAGGGCTACCGGAATATCGCTCCAGTCCACCGTGGCCAGGCCCGCGCGGTACACCGAGCGCCCATCGATCAACACCTGCATGCGCCGCGCATCGCCCGCCTGGGTGCCGTGGTAATTCACGGCGGCCTGGTTGCCGGTGGTGTAGCCGACCATCATCCCGGGCACCAGCCGCAGCAGTTCGGGGATATCCCGTGCGCCGCTGGCCTTGATCAGCTCGCTGTCGATCACCGTCATGCTGCCGGGCACGGCGGCGGCCGATTGCTTGAGCCGGGTGGCGGTCAGCACCTGCGGCAGCGGCTGGCTGTCGAGGAACAGGTCGTCAGCCAGCACCGGCACACTGCACCACGGCATGCACAACAACGTCAGCAGAAGGGATGAGCGAGGAGGAGGGCCCAAATACACGGCACGGCCTTGATAATTACGGATAGCCGCCCATGTTAACTGAGGTGGGGCCTTTTGCCAGTCGTCGGCCCTGTAATTACTTCGCACAAATGTCGCATTTTCCGACAAGCGTTTGAATTGACGCGGGGGCTGGCCGCAGGCGGGTCGCTCCGTATAATGCGGCCATCGCCACTGCTATGGATTAACGGATTGCATATGACTGAACAGCGCCCTATTGCGGTCCTGGGAGGCGGAAGTTTTGGTACCGCCGTGGCTAATCTGCTGGCTGAAAATGGTCACCGGGTGCGCCAATGGATGCGTGACCCCGAGCAAGCCGAAGCCATTCGGGTCAACCGGGAAAACCCCCGTTACCTTAAAGGCATCAAGATTCTGCCGGCCGTGGAGCCGGTGACTGATTTACAGGCGACGCTGGACGAGTGCGACCTGTGCTTCGTCGCGCTGCCCTCCAGCGCTTTGCGTTCGGTGCTTGCACCCCATGCCGAGCGGCTGGCGGGCAAGCTGCTGGTGAGCCTGACCAAGGGCATTGAGGCGCACACCTTCAAGTTGATGAGCGAGATCCTTGAAGAAATCGCCCCCGAAGCGCGGATTGGCGTGTTGTCCGGGCCGAACCTGGCGCGGGAAGTGGCTGAGCACGCGCTGACTGCCACGGTGATCGCCAGTGAAGACGAAGAACTCTGCGAGCGGGTGCAGGAGGTGCTGCACGGTCGCACCTTCCGCGTGTACGCCAGTGCCGACCGTTTCGGCGTCGAGCTGGGCGGGGCGTTGAAGAACGTCTACGCGATCATCGCCGGCATGGCGGTTGCGCTGGGCATGGGTGAAAACACCAAGAGCATGCTGATCACTCGCGCCCTGGCCGAGATGACCCGGTTTGCGGTCAATCAGGGCGCCAACCCGATGACCTTCCTTGGCCTGGCGGGTGTGGGCGACCTGATCGTCACCTGCTCGTCACCGAAAAGCCGCAACTATCAGGTCGGTTTTGCCCTTGGCCAGGGCTTGAGCCTGGAAGACGCCGTGACGCGTTTGGGCGAAGTGGCGGAAGGCGTCAACACCCTGAAGGTGCTGAAGGCCAAGTCTCAGGAGGTCGGGGTGTATATGCCGCTGGTTGCCGGGTTGCACGCGATCCTGTTTGAAGGGCGCACCTTGAACCAGGTCATCGAGTTGCTGATGCGCGCCGAGCCTAAAACCGATGTCGACTTTATTTCCACCAGTGGTTTCAACTGAGGAACGCGTCATGAACGATCCGAAAGCAGCACCCAAGTACGAGTCCATCGGCCTGCGTGTCCTGTGGATGCTGGTGTTTGCCCTGGTGTGGCAAGTGGCGCAGTTTCTGCTGGGCGCGCTGGTGGTGGTGCAACTGGTTTATCGCCTGGTGTATGGGGCGCCGAACCTGGGGCTGATGAATTTTGGTGACAGCCTGAGTCAGTTTTTGGCGCAGATTGGGCGGTTTGGCAGTTTTCACAGTGATCAGAAGCCTTGGCCGTTTGCAGATTGGCCGACGCCCCGTGCACCGGAAGGTGAGGCTGCCCACAGTGTGCCGCCTGCACCGCATCCGGCGCGTGATGAGGAACCCAAGCTATGAAGGTGTGGGTGTTGCGTCACGGTGAGGCCGAGGGGCATGCGCGTACGGATGCCGAGCGTAATTTGACGGCCCATGGGCGCGATGAGGTGTTGCGCAGTGCGGGGCATCTGATTGGGCAGCCTGTGCGGGCGATTATTGCCAGTCCGTATGTGCGGGCGCAGCAGACGGCGCAGTTGGTGCGGGAGGCGTTGGGGTTTGAGCCTGAGATCCGCACTGTGCCTTGGTTGACGCCCGAGAGTAATCCGCTGGAGGTGCTCAAGCATCTCGATAATGACGATGATGTGTTGTTGGTTAGTCATCAGCCGTTTGTGGGGGGGCTGATCAGTTATTTGCAGCATGGGCATTTTCGGCAGCCGCAGGCTATGAGTACGGCGAGTTTGGCGGAGTTGGAGGGGGATTTTCCGTTGGCGGGGTTGATGAGTCTTTTGAGTGTTCGGAATCCTTAAGGTTGGGTTTGGTTTTGGGTACATATCCGTTTCTTCGGTAACGGCCACTTAGGGTTCCGCTCTTACAGCGGGTCACTTTTGGCAAACGCCCCAAAAGTAACCAAAAGGTCTTTGCCCCACCACTCGGTGCCTCGCCTAGGCTCGGCATGCCCGCACTCCGGCCCG
>NZ_JACAPN010000066.1:0-1230 GCF_013385665.1 Pseudomonas sp. D4002 | reverse complement strand
TGTACGGACCGGACACATGGTTGACGGGTGTACGGGGACATGGTTGACACTTTTCGGCGAGCTAACTACGCCGGAAAACCATCATGCCCTGGAATACGAGAGACGCCATGAGCCTGAAAAAAGAGTTCGTTGCCTTAGCCCGGCAACCCGGCAGCAATAAACGAGAACTGTGTCGACGGTTCGGTATCAGTCCCCAAACCGCGTACAAGTGGCTCGGTCGCTACGAAGAACAAGGCCAGCAAGGTCTGCTGGAGAAATCCCGCAGGCCAGCCACTAGCCCAAAACTTACCAAGCACGCGCTGGAGACTGAAGTCTTGGCAATTAGGCGGGAGCATCCAGCCTGGGGCGGCCGCACGATCAGCAATCTGTTAGATAAGCGTATCGCTCCTAGCACTGTCACCAATGTCTTACATCGCCATGGTTTGGTTCAAACGGTCCCGAAAGAGTTACAGGCAGCAAGGTTGAGGTTTGAACACGACGCGCCCAATGATCTTTGGCAGATGGATTTCAAAGGGCATTTCCCAACGCAACAAGGCCGATGCCATCCGCTAACTGTTTTGGACGACCATTCTCGTTTCAACTTGGCAATCAAAGCCTGTGCCAACGAGCGCACAGCCACGGTACAGGAGCAGTTGATCGCGGTTTTTCGGCGCTACGGTTTACCAGCTCGCATCAACGTCGATAACGGGCCCCCATGGGGCTCTCCGCGTAATCCGGGGGAGATCACGGAACTGAGTATCTGGCTCGTTCGCCTAGGTATCAGAGTAAGTTTCAGTCGGCCTTTCCACCCTCAAACCAATGGGAAAATCGAACGATTTCATCGGTCACTCAAGGCTGAAGTGCTCAACGGCCGCCATTTTCGGACGCTTGCAGAAGCGCAAACAAATCTCGATCAATGGCGAGAGGTTTATAACCATCAACGCCCTCATCAAGCCCTGGGTTACAAGGTTCCAATGGACCGATACCGAGAAAGCCCCTGGGCTTATCCGGAGATGCTTTTGGCGTTTGAGTACGGGCCGGACGATTTAAAGGCCAAGGTTTATCACAGCCGATTTAAGTTTCAGAAGCGCTATTTCAGGATCGCCAAAGGCCTGGCCGGACATCACATCGCACTACGTCCCAACACTGAAAGTGACGGGCTATTTGACGTCTATTTCTGCCATCATTTTTTGCGAACGATCGACGTGAAACAGCCTGATTACGGTTCATAATGTGTCAACCATGTCCCCG
>NZ_JACAPN010000065.1:0-28466 GCF_013385665.1 Pseudomonas sp. D4002 | reverse complement strand
GTAAACCGGCAGGGACGCCGATTTAGCCGCGCCGGGCCATGGATGGCCCGTCGCGGCGGCCCGCGGAACCGGGCCGGAGTGCGGGCATGCCGAGCCTAGGCGAGGCACCGAGTGGTGGGGCAAAGCGTTTTTTGGTTACTTTTTTAGGCGTTTGTAAAAAAGTGACCCGCTGTAAGAGCGGAACCCCAAGCCGCCGTTACCGCAGCAACGGATATGTACACAAAAAACACGGCACCCACCGGCGAAATGCCTGTCATCTAAGCGTCACCGTAACTTCATGGAGATGACACCGGCCCTACATAGCCTGACATGGCACAAACAAGTCGACCGGCCGTAACCCTGGCCGGCACTCGGAGACTCGCCATGACTCAGATCGCCCGCATCAGCGACACCGGCAATGAACGCCGCCTGCAAGCCGAACGCCTGATCGGCGCCCAGGCTTTGCAGGAAGCCCAGGCCCTGCGGTTCAACGTGTTCAGCGGCGAATTCAACGCCAAGCTGAAAGGCGCTGAACTGGGCCTGGACATGGATGACTATGATGTTCACTGCAGCCACATCGGCGTGCGGGATTTGAACAGCGGTCGACTCGTCGCCACCACCCGTTTGCTCGACCACCAGGCCGCCACCACCCTGGGCCGCTTCTACAGCGAAGAAGAATTCAGCCTCCACGGCCTGCTGCACCTCAAAGGCCCCATCCTGGAAATCGGCCGCACCTGCGTCGACCCCGCCTACCGCAACGGCGGCACCATCGCCGTGTTGTGGGGCGAGCTGGCCGAAGTCCTCAACCAGGGCGGCTACAGTTACCTGATGGGCTGCGCAAGCATCCCGATGCACGACGGCGGCATCCAGGCCCACGCCATCATGCAGCGCCTGCGCGAACGCTACCTGTGCAACGAACACCTGCGGGCCGAGCCGAAAAAGCCGCTGCCGGCACTGGACCTGCCATCCAACGTCATCGCCGAAATGCCCCCCTTGCTCAAGGCCTACATGCGCCTGGGTGCAAAGATTTGCGGCGAACCCTGCTGGGACGAAGACTTCCAGGTGGCCGACGTGTTCATCCTGCTCAAGCGCGACGAGCTGTGCCCGCGGTATGCCCGCCACTTCAAGGCAGCCATGTGATGAGCCGCCTTCGGGTGTACGGGCGAATTGCCCGCGTGCTGGTGGTGGTGGCCCTGGGTTTGACCATGGCCAGTGTGTTTGGCGTGTTTGAACGTCTGGGCGTGGCCAACTCGATGGTGCGCCGGCAGCGCTGGTCGCGTTTTTTCATGGCACGGCTGACCAACGCCCTGCCCTTTCGCGTGACCGTTCACGGTGAGTTGCCGCAACAGTCGATGCTGTGGGTCAGCAACCACGTATCGTGGACCGATATCCCGCTGCTGGGGATGGTGGCGCCGATGTCGTTCCTGTCCAAGGCCGAGGTGCGCACCTGGCCGGTGGCGGGCTGGTTGGCCGCCAAGGCAGGCAGCCTGTTCATCCGCCGAGGTTCGGGGGACAGCCAGTTGATTCGCAAACAGATGACGCGTCATCTGGAACAACAACACCCGCTGTTGATGTTCCCGGAAGGCACCACCACCGACGGCCGCGCCCTGCGTACGTTCCACGGGCGGTTACTGGCCAGTGCGATTGATGCCGATGTGTCGCTGCAACCGGTGGCGATTCGTTATCTGCGCGATGGCCACATCGACCCGCTGGCACCGTTTATTGGCGACGATGATTTGCTCTCGCACTTGATGCGTTTGTTCGGCAATGACCAGGGCGACGTGGAAATCCATCTGCTCAAGCCGATTGCCTGCGCCGGGCAGGAACGTGCGGCGCTGGCGTTCCAGGCGCAGCAGGCGGTGCAGAAGGCGTTGTTTGGCCCCCTTCCAGAAGCTGAGCAAATGCCAGCGCGGCCAGCATTCGCGGCCTGAAGCGAGCACGGTGAAAAATGTGGGAGCGGGCTTGCTCGCGAAGGCGGTGCATCAGTCAGCAGATTCATTAGCTGACCCACCGCTTTCGCGAGCAAGCCCGCTCCCACATTTATAGTTGTATTGCCAACTGGCTATTTGAGAACCGCTGCAATTCTGGGTAAAACACCCGAAAGTCCTCGCTCAAAGGCTCGTACAGCGCTCGTAATTCCTGCATGGCATGGCCCAGTTCTTCGGGCCGAGTCAGGCGTCGGCCAATTCCTCGAAGTACCTGTTCCATCACCGCAAATTCGCGGTACGAACCCAGCCAGTCATCCGCCGCCATGTACGGCGCAATCTGCGCCAGCCGCCCCGGCAACGCCGGCTCTTCGGCGAGCACCCGGTAAACCTCAGAGGTAAATCGCTCCAGCGGCTGATCGGCATATAACGCCCAGTCCCGCGCCAGGCAGTGGTCGAAAAACACATCGAGGACAATCCCGGCATAGCGGCGCCGGGTCAGGGTGAAGCGCGACAGCGCCTGCCCGATCAGCGGATGACTGTCGGTGTAGCGATCGATTGAGCGATGCAACTGAATCGCCGACTCGATTTGCGGGCTGAACTGGCCTTGCAGGCGACCTTTAACAAAGTCGCCATACAGGCTGCCAAGCAATTGAGCAGGAAGTTGGCCGCCGAGGTGCAGATGTGCGAGATAATTCATGGCGCGCAGTCTAGCACTGCCGTCAACGTATCGTTATAACCCGATATACCGATTCAATCTGGTTTAAGACCAAAATCATATTGGTATATCGGGATACAACGATTTAAAGTTCGCCTCATCGCGATATAACGTTTTACAAAAACGAGCATCACTGCCATGTCCATCGACCTCGACGAAATAATAAAAGCCCTGGCGCACCCAGTACGGCGAGACATCCTCAACTGGCTGAAAGATCCGAAAGTGCAATTCCCCGAGCAGTTGCACAACCACGAATACGGCATTTGCGCCGGGCAGATCGACCAGCGCTGCGGGCTGTCTCAGTCCACCGTGTCGGCGCACCTGGCGAACCTGCAACGGGCGGGGCTGATCAGCAGCCAGAAGGCCGGCCAATGGCACTTTTTCAAACGCAATGAGGACGTGATCCAAGCCTTCCTCAAAGCGCTCACCGAAGAACTCAGCGCACCGCTGTAACAAGGACCCATCAATGCCTCTCTCGCTACTCATCCTGGCCTTAAGCGCCTTCGCCATCGGTACGACCGAGTTCGTCATCATGGGCCTGTTGCCCGATGTGGCGGCCGACCTCGGTGTATCGATTCCCGGCGCCGGCTGGCTGGTGACCGGCTACGCCCTGGGCGTGGCCATCGGTGCCCCCTTCATGGCACTGGCCACCGCCAAGCTGCCGCGCAAGGCCGCCCTGGTAGCGTTGATGGGCATCTTTATCATCGGCAACCTGCTCTGCGCCCTGGCCAGCGACTACAACGTGCTGATGTTTGCCCGTGTGGTCACCGCGCTGTGCCACGGCGCCTTCTTCGGTATCGGATCGGTGGTCGCCGCCAACCTGGTGCCGGCCAACAAGCGTGCTTCGGCCGTGGCGCTGATGTTCACCGGCCTGACCCTGGCCAACGTGCTCGGCGTACCGCTGGGCACCGCGCTGGGTCAGGAAGCCGGCTGGCGCTCGACCTTCTGGGCCGTGACGGTGATTGGGGTGATCGCCCTGATCGGCCTGATCCGCTTCCTGCCGGCCAAGCGTGACGAGGAAAAACTCGACATGCGCGCCGAGCTCAGAGCACTCAAAGGCGCCGGCATCTGGCTGTCGCTGAGCATGACCGCGCTGTTCGCTGCGTCGATGTTCACCCTCTTCACCTACGTCGCGCCGCTGCTGGGGGACGTCACCGGTGTTTCGCCCAAGGGCGTGACCTGGACCCTGCTGCTGATCGGCCTGGGCCTGACCGTCGGCAACATTATCGGCGGCAAGCTGGCAGACAAGCGCCTGGCTGCCACCCTGATCGGCGTGTTCATCAGCATGGCGGTGGTGTCCACCGTACTGACCTGGACCAGCGTCGCCGTGATCCCGACTGAAATCACCCTGTTCCTCTGGGCCACCGCCTCGTTTGCCGCCGTACCGGCACTGCAAATCAACGTGGTGACCTTCGGCAAGGCCGCACCGAACCTGGTGTCCACCTTGAACATCGGCGCCTTCAACATCGGCAACGCCCTCGGCGCCTGGGTGGGCGGCAGCGTGATTGCCCACGGCTTCGGCCTGACCAGCGTGCCCCTGGCCGCTGCTGCACTGGCCGTGCTCGCGCTGCTGGTGACCCTGATTACTTTCCGTCAGACCGGCGATGCCGACCTGGCCCCCGCGACTAACTGATCAACTAAAGAGAAGGGTGTTATCCCATGACGACTATTTTCGATCCGATCAAACTGGGCGACCTGGAACTGTCGAACCGCATCATCATGGCGCCGCTGACCCGCTGCCGTGCCGACGCCGGTCGCGTGCCCAATGCGCTGATGGCTGAGTACTACGTCCAACGCGCTTCCGCCGGGCTGATCCTCAGCGAAGCCACCTCCGTAACGCCAATGGGCGTGGGTTACCCGGACACCCCGGGCATCTGGTCCAACGACCAGGTTCGCGGCTGGGCCAATGTGACCAAGGCCGTGCACGGTGCAGGCGGCAAGATCTTCCTGCAACTGTGGCACGTGGGCCGGATCTCCCACGAGTCGTACCTGGACGGTGAAACCCCGGTCGCGCCAAGTGCCATCCAGCCTAAAGGCCACGTCAGCCTGGTACGTCCGCTGGCCGACTACCCTACCCCGCGCGCCCTGGAAGTCGCTGAAATCGCCGATATCGTCGACGCCTACCGCGTAGGCGCCGAGAACGCCAAGGCCGCCGGTTTTGACGGCGTGGAAGTCCACGGTGCGAACGGCTACCTGCTCGACCAGTTCCTGCAAAGCAGCACCAACCAGCGCACCGACAACTACGGTGGCTCCCTGGAAAACCGCGCACGCTTGCTGCTCGAAGTCACTGACGCCGTGATTGAAGTGTGGGGCGCCGGCCGTGTAGGCGTGCACCTGGCACCGCGCGCCGACTCCCACGACATGGGCGACGCCAACCTGTCGGAAACCTTCACCTACGTCGCCAAAGAGCTGGGCAAGCGTGGCATCGCGTTCATCTGCTCCCGTGAAAAGGAAGCAGGCGACAGCCTCGGCCCACAACTGAAAGCCGCCTTCGGTGGCCCGTACATCGCCAACGAACGCTTCACCAAGGACAGCGCCAATGCGTGGCTGGCTTCGGGCAAGGCTGACGCCGTGGCATTCGGCGTGCCGTTCATCGCCAACCCGGACCTGCCGGCTCGCCTGAAGGCCGATGCACCGCTGAACGAAGCACATCCAGAGACTTTCTACGCCAAAGGCCCGGTCGGCTACATCGACTACCCGACCCTGGCACTCTGATCTGCTGAAACGAAAAAGCCCCGACTTGCGAGAGCCGGGGCTTTTTTATGGGCCGCAGGAAACATTCCTTCACAGCCTTGCAACAATATTGCTACAAAATACTTAGCCAACTACCTATCAACCGCCCGCCAGCCCGTATATAACGTCACCCCACAAAATCAGGGAAAAGCCTGATTGACCAGCCCCGGTGTTTATTGTTGACACAACTGGTCGCAATTACGCATTTTGTCTTAATTGCGCAGGCCAGGGCTCAAGCGCAGCATGTCCAACGCGATATCGACCCAGCGCTCTGCGTCCTGGGCCAACTGGAAACTGTCGGGCACCAGCAGCCACTGGCCGAGAATTCCGTCGATATAGGCGTGCATGCACACCGCGGCACGTACGGTGTCGAGATTCTCCGGAAGCTGCCCGCGATGGACCGCGTTACGCAAGGTCAGCCCGATGCGCAGGTTGCATTCGAGGCTGGCGGTCTGGCGCTGACGGCGCAGATCACACATTTCATCGGTGAATTCGCACTTATGAAACAAAATCTCATTGATGCGCCGGGTCTTCGGGTCCAGGGCCACTTGATGGAACAAATGAATCAGCAGCTTGCGCATGCAACCCAGCGGATCGACCTCGTCCTCGCTCTCACTGGCCCTGGCCAATTCATCCAGCGGCTCGTGCAGCGTATCGAGCATCGCCTGCACCAGGTCGGCCTTGTTGCTGAAATGCCAGTAGATGGCACCACGTGTCACGCCTGCCAGCGCGGCAATATCCGCCAGCGTGGTACGCGCAACCCCGCGCTCGTAGAAGGCCTGCTCGGCCGCTTCAAGAATCTGGCTGCGCGTTTCCTGAGCTTCCTCTTTGGTACGACGAACCATGGCAGTAAAACCTCAATCAGGAGACTTGGGGTGATCGGTAACGCAGACTCAAGCGCTGCTAACGACCATCTGAATAATTGTGGGACGACGCCGTCAAGGGCGCCGAACGTACTAGAATCGAGGCTTTGGACGCTGCTTTGTCAACATTCCGCGAAGCCTGTCAAGAGTTTACAAACAACCATGAACGTAAGTATATTGCGTAGCAAGCTACTTATCCACTCAGTGCCTGTTTTTTACCCTTCCACACTTCTTGTGCGCACTCTGCGCGCCTGACCCGAGGATCTTCATGCAACTTAAGCCAGCTGTTACCGCCCTGGTTACTGCCGTCGCCCTGGCATCGCTGCTCAGCGGATGTAAAAAGGAAGAAGCGGCTCCGCCCGCTCAAACCCCTCAGGTCGGCGTGGTCACTATTCAACCTCAAGCCTTTACCCTGACATCCGAGCTGCCAGGCCGCACCACGGCCTACCGCATTGCCGAGGTTCGCCCTCAGGTCAACGGCATCATTCTCAAGCGTCTGTTCAAGGAAGGGGGCGACGTCAAGGAAGGCCAGCAGCTCTATCAGATCGATCCGTCGGTGTATGACGCCTCGCTGAAAAGCGCCCAGGCCAACCTCGCCCAGACCAAGTCGATTGCCGATCGCTACAAGCAGTTGGTCGATGAGCAGGCCGTCAGCCGCCAGGAATACGACACCGCCGTGTCCAACCGCATGACCTCTGAAGCCAACGTGCAAACGGCCCAGATCAACGTGCGCTACACCAAGGTGTTTGCCCCGATCTCCGGGCGTATCGGTCGCTCTTCGGTCACCGAAGGCGCGCTGGTCAGCAACGGCCAGACCGACGCCATGGCAGTGATCCAGCAACTGGACCCGATCTACGTCGACGTCACGCAGTCCTCTGCCGAGATGCTGAAACTGCGTCGTGACCTGGAAAGCGGCCAACTGGAAAAAGCCGGCGAAAACGCGGCCAAGGTCAAGCTGACCCTGGAAGACGGCACCGCCTACGGCGTGGAAGGCAAGCTGGAATTCTCCGAAGTCTCGGTCGACGAAACCACCGGTTCCGTGACCCTGCGTGCCGTATTCCCGAACCCTGACCACACCCTGCTGCCGGGCATGTTCGTCCACGCGCAGTTGCAAGCCGGTGTGAACAGCAAGGCCATCCTGGCACCACAGCAAGGCGTGACCCGCGACCTGAAGGGCATCCCGACCGCGCTGGTGGTGAACAAGGACAACAAGGTCGAGCAACGTGTACTGGTGGCCAACCGCACTACCGGCGCCTACTGGCTGGTGGAAAAAGGCCTGAACGCCGGTGACCGTGTGATCACCGAAGGCCTGCAATTCATCAAGCCGGGCATCGAAGTCAAGGTCAAGGACGCTGATAACGCCAAACCCGCCGGTTCCGCTGCTGCTCCTGCTGCCGCTGCTGGTCAAGGGGAGTAATTCATGTCGAAATTTTTTATCGACCGTCCCATTTTCGCCTGGGTAATTGCCCTGGTGATCATGCTGGTCGGGGCACTGTCGATCCTGAAGTTGCCCATCAACCAGTACCCGGCCATCGCGCCAACCGCCATTGATATCCAGGTGACCTACCCGGGCGCGTCTGCACAAACCGTGCAGGACACCGTGGTGCAGGTGATCGAACAACAGCTCAACGGTATCGACAACCTGCGTTATGTCGCCTCGGACAGTAACTCCGACGGCAGCATGACCATCACCGCGACGTTCAACCAGGGTACCAACCCGGACATCGCCCAGGTTCAGGTACAGAACAAGCTCAACCTGGCGACCCCGCTGCTGCCACAAGAAGTACAGCAGCAGGGTATCCGCGTTACCAAGTCGGTGAAGAACTTCCTGATGGTGATCGGTCTGGTGTCGGAAGACGGCAGCATGACCAAGGATGACCTTTCCAACTACATCGTTTCCAACATCCAGGACCCGATTTCCCGGACCGCCGGTGTGGGCGACTTCCAGGTGTTCGGTTCCCAGTACGCCATGCGTATCTGGCTCGACCCGGCCAAGCTGAACAACTACCAGCTGACGCCAGTGGATGTCAGCAACGCCATCCAGGCGCAGAACGTCCAGGTGGCCACCGGCCAACTCGGCGGCCTGCCTGCCCTGCCCGGCACTCAGTTGAACGCCACCATCATCGGCAAGACGCGTCTGCAAACCACTGAAGCGTTCGGCAATATCCTGATGAAGGTCAATACCGACGGTTCCCAGGTTCGCCTGGGTGACGTTTCGCGTATCGAACTGGGCGGCCAGAACTACAGCATCAGCGCACAGTTCAACGGCAAGCCGGCTTCCGGTATGGCGATCAAGCTGGCAGCCGGTGCCAACGCACTGGACACCGCCAAGGCGATTCGCGAAACGGTTGCGTCCCTCGAACCGTTCTTCCCGCCTGGCATGAAGGCTGTGGTGCCGTATGACACCACGCCGGTTGTGACCGAATCGATCTCCGGTGTGGTTCACACCCTGATCGAAGCGATCGTGCTGGTGTTCCTGGTGATGTTCCTGTTCCTGCAGAACTTCCGCGCCACCATCATCACCACCATGACCGTACCGGTAGTATTGCTGGGTACCTTCGGGATCCTCGCTGCGTTCGGCTTCACCATCAACACCCTGACCATGTTCGGCATGATCCTGGCCATCGGCTTGCTGGTGGACGATGCCATCGTTGTGGTGGAGAACGTCGAGCGGGTAATGGCCGAGGAGCACTTGTCGCCCAAGGAGGCGACGGTCAAGTCCATGGGCCAGATCCAGGGGGCCCTGGTGGGTATCGCCCTGGTGCTGTCGGCGGTATTGTTGCCAATGGCGTTCTTCGGTGGTTCCACCGGTGTGATCTACCGCCAGTTCTCCATCACTATCGTTTCGGCGATGGCGCTGTCGGTACTGGTTGCCCTGGTCTTCACCCCGGCCTTGTGCGCCACCATGCTCAAGCCGATTGACCCGGAAAAACACGGCCAACCCAAGCGCGGCTTCTTCGGCTGGTTCAACCGTACCTTCGACCGTGGCGTACTGAGCTACGAGCGCGGCGTCGGTAACATGATCAAGCACAAGTTCCCGGCGTTCGTGGTCTATGCCCTGATCCTTGCCGGCATGATCTGGATGTTCACCCGCATTCCAAGCGCGTTCCTCCCAGAGGAAGACCAGGGCGTGATCTTTGCCCAGGTACAAACACCGGTGGGTTCTTCGGCTGAACGTACGCAGAAAGTCATCGACGATATGCGCGCCTACCTGTTGAACGACAAGGAAGGCGAGCCAGGCGAAGGCAAGGCTGTCAAATCGGTGTTTACCGTGAACGGCTTCAACTTCGCCGGTCGTGGCCAGAGCTCGGGCCTCGCGTTCGTGATGCTCAAGCCGTGGGACGAGCGTGACTCGAGCCAGTCGGTATTTGAGGTTGCCAAGCGTGCCCAGGGTTACTTCTTCGGGGCCTTCAAGGACGCCATGGTATTTGCCGTGGTGCCACCTTCGGTACTCGAACTGGGTAACGCCACCGGTTTCGACGTGTTCCTGCAAGACCAGGGCGGCGTCGGCCACCAGAAGCTGATGGATGCGCGTAACCAGTTCCTGGGTGCCGCGGCACAAAGCAAGATCCTGGCGGGCGTGCGCCCCAACGGCGTGAACGATGAGCCGCAGTACGAGCTGACCGTTGACGACGAGAAGGCCAGTGCCCAGGGCATCAGCCTGGCAGACATCCAGCAGACCCTGGCAATCGCCTTGGGTGGCAGCTACATCAACGACTTCATCGACCGTGGTCGTGTGAAGAAGGTGTATGTACAGGGTGACGCCGCCAGCCGGATGTCTCCGGAAGACCTGAGCAAATGGTACGTGCGCAGCACGTCCGGGAAGATGGTGCCGCTGTCGGCCATCTCTTCGGGCAAGTGGATCTTCGGTTCGCCGAAACTCTCGCGCTATAACGGTGTAGCGGCGATGGAAATCCTCGGTACCCCGGCACCTGGCTACAGTACCGGTGATGCGATGGCGGAAGTCGAACGCATTGCCAAGGACCTGCCGGCTGGCGTTGGTTACTCCTGGACCGGCCTGTCGTACGAAGAACGTCTGTCCGGCTCCCAGGCACCTGCGCTGTACGCCCTGTCGCTGCTGGTGGTGTTCCTCTGCCTCGCGGCACTGTACGAAAGCTGGTCGATCCCGATTGCGGTGATTCTGGTTGTACCGCTGGGTGTGATCGGTGCGTTGATCGCCACCAGCCTGCGGGGACTGTCCAACGACGTGTTCTTCCAGGTGGGCCTGTTGGTGACGGTGGGTCTGGCAGCGAAAAACGCCATCCTGATCGTGGAGTTCGCCAAGGAGCTCCACGAACAGGGCAAAGGCATCGTCGAGTCGGCCATCGAGGCATCCCGCATGCGTCTGCGACCGATCATCATGACGTCCATGGCGTTCATGCTCGGCGTACTGCCCCTGGCAATTTCCACCGGTGCCGGCTCAGGTAGCCAGCACGCCATCGGTACGGGCGTAATTGGCGGTATGATCACCGCCACGGTCCTCGCGATCTTCTGGGTACCCCTGTTCTTCGCAACCGTGTCCTCCGCTGGCGAGCGTAAAAAGACTGAACCCAAGCAAACTCCTAAAGAGGCTGGCCAATGAGCAAGTCGCTACTTTCCTTAGCTGTCACGGCATTCGTGCTCAGTGGCTGCTCGCTGATCCCGGACTACCAGCGCCCTGAAGCGCCGGTAGCCGCGCAGTTCCCGCAGGGGCCGGCGTATTCGTCGGCCCAGGCGCCGGGCCAGGCGGCTGCCGAGCAGGGCTGGAAGCAGTTTTTCCATGACCCTGCCCTGCAACAGCTGATCCAGACCGCCCTGGTGAACAACCGCGACCTGCGTGTCGCGGCCCTGAACATCGATGCGTATGCCGCGCAGTACCAGATCCAGCGCGCCGACCTGTTCCCGGCCGTATCGGCCACGGGCAGCGGCAGCCGCACGCGCACCCCGGCCAAGCTGTCGCAGACCGGCGAAGCGGGCATCACCAGCCAATACTCGGCGGGCCTCGGGATCAGTTCTTATGAGCTGGACCTGTTCGGCCGCGTACGCAGCCTGAGCGAACAAGCGCTGCAACAATACTTCGCGACCGAAGAAGCGCGTCGCACCACCCAGATCAGCCTGGTGGCCAGCGTGGCCAACGCCTACCTGACCTGGCAGGCCGACAAGGAGCTGCTCAAGCTCACCCAGGACACCCTGGGCGCGTACGAGCAGAGCTTCAAACTGACCTCGCGCAGCAATGAAGTCGGCGTGGCTTCGGCCCTGGACCTGAGCCAGGCCCGTACCTCGGTGGAAAACGCCCGGGTTGCACTGGCGCGTTATACCCGCCAGGTGGCCCAGGACGAAAACAACCTGACCCTGCTGCTGGGTACCGGCCTGCCGGCGAACATCGTCAGCCGGCCATTGGCTGATGACCTGTTGAGCGAAGTACCGGCCGGCCTGCCATCGGACCTGCTGCAACGTCGTCCCGACATCCTGCAGGCCGAGTACAACCTCAAGGCGGCCAACGCCAACATCGGTGCGGCACGCGCTGCGTTCTTCCCGAGCATCACCCTGACCGCCAGCGCCGGCACCGCGAGCCCGACCCTGGGCGGCCTGTTCAAGGGCGGTTCGGGTACCTGGTCGTTTGCACCGCAGATCAACATCCCGATCTTCAACGCCGGCAGCCTGCGCGCCAGCCTGGATTACTCGAAAATCCAGAAAGAGATCAACGTCGCCAACTACGAGAAAGCCATCCAGACCGGCTTCCAGGAAGTCTCCGACGGCCTCGCCGCCCGTGAGACCTACAAGCAGCAACTGGACGCCCAACGTGGCTTCGTCGCGGCCAACCAGGATTACTACCGCCTGGCCGAGCGTCGCTACCGTATTGGTGTCGACAGCAACCTGACGTTCCTCGACGCCCAGCGCCAACTGTTCAGTGCCCAGCAATCGCTGATCACCGACCGCCTGGCGCAGCTCAACAGCGAGGTCAACCTGTACAAGGCCCTCGGTGGTGGCTGGAACGAACAGACCGCGAAGAACGAACCGTTGAAAGAAGAAGCACCGCCCTTGAAGTTGTTCTGATAGTGGCGCAGTAAACAAAAACCGCTTCCCGCCCAGGAAGCGGTTTTTTTACGCCCATGACTTTGCGTTCGATCATCGCCCACAACCCGCTCTCCCCCACTTTCATCGCCCCCGCACCGCCCCGCACCATGGCCGCCACCTGCATAACCCCAATAACAACAGGTCTGACACCATGAGCACTTTCGACCCGCGCCGGCTTTTGCTGGCAACCGCTGTCGCCAGCATTGCCCTCCCCGTTGTCGCTGAAGAACACGGCTTCCTGGAAGACGCCAGCGCCAACCTCAACCTGCGTAATTTCTTCTTCAACCGCAACTACACCAATCCCACCAAGACCCAGGGCGGCGCACAGGAGTGGACGCAAAGTTTCATCCTCGACGCCAAATCCGGCTTCACCCAGGGCACCGTCGGTTTCGGCGTGGATGTACTGGGCCTGTACTCATTGAAGCTCGATGGCGGACGCGGCACGGGTGGCACCCAGCTGTTGCCGCTGGACCACGATGGCCGCCCGGCGGATGAATTCGGGCGTCTGGGCGTGGCGTTCAAGGCACGGGTTTCAAAGACAGAAGTGAAAGTCGGCGAATGGATGCCGGTGCTGCCGATCCTGCGTTCGGACGATGGCCGCTCGCTCCCGCAAACCCTGCGCGGCGGGCAAATCACCTCCAAGGAGATCGACGGCCTGACCCTGTACGGCGGCCAGTTCCGCGCCAACAGCCCACGGGACGACAGCAGCATGACCGACATGTCCATGTTCGGGAAAACCGCGTTCACCTCCGACCGCTTCAACTTCCAGGGCGGCGAATATGCCTTCAACGACAAACGCACCCAGGTCGGTGTGTGGAACGCCCAACTCAAGGACATCTACAGCCAGCAATACCTCAACCTGATCCACAGCCAACCGGTGGGCGACTGGACCCTGGGCGCCAACCTCGGGTTCTTCTATGGCAAGGACGACGGCAGCGCCCGCGCCGGTGACCTCGACAACAAGACCTGGTCCGGACTGTTCTCGGCCCGATACGGCGGCAACACGTTCTATATCGGCCTGCAAAAACTCACCGGCAACAGCGCCTGGATGCGCGTCAACGGCACCAGCGGCGGCACCCTGGCCAACGACAGCTACAACGCCAGCTACGACAACGCCCAGGAAAAATCCTGGCAGGTACGCCATGACTATAACTTCGCCGCCCTGGGTATTCCGGGCCTCACGCTGATGAACCGCTACATCAGCGGCAGCAACGTACACAGCGGCACGGTGACCGATGGCAAGGAATGGGGACGGGAAAGTGAAGTGGCCTACGTGGTGCAGAGCGGAGCGCTGAAGAATCTCAATGTGCGCTGGCGTAACTCCAGCATGCGCCGGGACTACAACAACAACGAGTTTGATGAAAACCGGTTGATCGTCAGTTACCCGATAAGCCTGCTGTAAAGCCTCGACAGTCTTGTTGTATGGTGCGCGCGTGTCATGGATGACCCGCCCCAGCAGCCAATGTCATTCGAGTCCGCCATGAAACACTTCGCCACCGTATCGGCCGCACTAGCCCTGGCCCTGAGCCTCAGCGGTTGCATCGGCCCGCCTCTGGCGCTGACACCGCAAACCGAACAACGCCTGAAAACCGAGGCGCCAATCCGTTTTTTGCTGACCTTCGATGACGGCCCCAGCGCCTCGGGCTTCATGAACCCCAGCCGTTCGGTGATGGCGGACCTGGCGAACAACCCGATACAGCCGGGGATCAAGGCGGTGTTCTTCCTGCAGACCGAGGCGCCCCGCTCCGGCGGCAACCCGCGGGGCTACAAGACCATGGAGCGCGAATACGCGGCCGGCCATATCCTGGGCTTCCACACCGCGACCCCGTGGCACAGCAACCATCGCTTGCAGAATCCGGCTGAACTGGAGCACTACCTCAGCCTGGGTTCATCGACCCTCACCTCCATCACCGGCCAACCGCCCACACTGGTACGCCCGCCGTTCTGGAACTACGACAAGCGCACCTTCGCCGCCTATCAGCAACACGGCATGCATGTGTTGCTGACCGACCTGAGTGCAAACGATGGGGTGATCTGGGTGTTCAACGGCAGCCCGCGTCGACGGGAAAACCTGATACGCCAACTCTCGGTGGTGCGCGAGCGCATCGCCAAAGGCGAATTACCGACGGTGGACGGCGTGATCCCGGTGGTGGTGACCTTCCACGATATCAACCGCTACACCGCCTGGCACTTGAAGGAATACCTGCAAATCCTGCTGGACAGCGCCCATATCAATGGCGTGCCCCTCGCCACACAGCCTTTCTACACCGACCGGGCAACCTTGCAGCGAGCCGCCATGGCCCGCACGGTAAAAAGCGCCGACGAAGTCGTGCATCTGCCCGGCGTGTGGAATTGGGTGTGGGACGCTGACTCGCACTAGACGCGCGACTCTACCCCCAACTCATCCCACACCGACTCGGCCAAGTGAAACGTCGCATTCGCCGCCGGGATCCCGCAATAGATCGCGCTCTGCATCAGCACTTCCTTGATCTCGGCGCGGGTCACACCGTTGCTCGCGGCGGCGCGCAGGTGCAGCTTCAGCTCTTCGCTGCGGTTCATGCCGATGAGCATGGCGATGGTGATCAGGCTGCGGGTATGCCGCGGCAGGCCCGGGCGGGTCCAGATATCACCCCAGGCGTGGCGGGTGATCATTTCCTGGAACTCGCTGTTGAACTCGGTCAGGGCGTTGAGGCTGCGGTCGACGTGGGCGTCGCCCAGCACTTCGCGGCGCACTTGCAGGCCTTCGGCATAACGTTGTTTCTCGTCCACAAAACGCTCCTCATGCAACGGTGACGACAGGCACATACCTGTGGCGAGGGAGCTTGCTCCCGTTGGGTCGCGCAGCGACCCCAGTGAGGCCGCTGCAGGGTTTTACAAATAGTTGGGTTGCGGCTGCTCAGGGGCTGCTACGCAGCCCAACGGGAGCAAGCTCCCTCGCCACAGGGTTCAGCGATACTCAGCGCGATAGCAGAAATTCCAGCACACGGTCGCTGAACACCGCACCGGCTTGCACGTTGGACAAGTGCGCGGCATAGAACTCGGCATACTCGGCGCCCTGCACATGCGCCTGGATAAAGTGCCCACCCGCCGGCGGCGTCACCGCATCTTCGCTGCCTGCGATCACCAGGGTCGGCACCTTGATCGACGCCAGTTGCTCGCGGAAATCCGCGTCGCGCACGGCCGCGCAGTTTGCGGCATAACCCTGTGGATCAGTCGCCGCCAGCATATCGGTGATCAGCTTGGCCTGGTCAGGATGAGCCTCGGCGAAGTCGGCGGTGAACCAGCGGGCAATTGACGCATCACGCAGGGCAACCATCGCGGCCGCACCGTCGCGCAGGACCATCTCGATGCGTGGGTTCCAGATCTCGGGCGTGCCGATCTTCGCGGCGGTGTTGCACACCACCAGCCGGCGCAAACGCTCACCCGCGTTGATCCCCAGCCACTGGCCGATCAGGCCGCCCATGGACAACCCGCAGAAATGCGCGCGCTCGATCTGCAACGCATCCAGCAGCGCCAACACGTCACGGCCCAACTGCTCGATGCTGTAGGGACCTTCGGTGACCAGCGACTTGCCATGGCCGCGGGTGTCGAAACGCAGCACCCGGAAGTACTGGGTGAACGCCTCGATCTGGATGTCCCACATATGCAGGTCGGTGCCCAGGGAGTTGGACAGCACCAGTACCGGTGCATCTTCGGGGCCATCGAGTTGGTAGTTCAGTTCGCCATCGGCGAGTTGTACAAATCCCACAGCAGCCTCCTCAGGCAGTCAAAGCAAAATGTTCGGCCACGGCCCGGGTGACCCAGGTGTGCGCCTGGCCCAGGTAGTGCGCCGGGTCCAGCAGGCGATCGAGTTCGGCCGCCGAAAGCTCGGCAGTCACTTGGGGTTCATCCCCCAGCACCGCCCGCAGGTGGCGCCCGTCGGCGACGGCGCGTTTGCAGCATTGTTCCAGCAGATGGTGCGCGGTTTCGCGGCCCAGGCGCTGGGCGAGGACGATGCTGACCGCTTCGGCCAGTACCAGGCCCTGGGTCAAATCAAGGTTTTGGACCATGCGCCGGGGGTCGACTTCCAGGCCTTCGCTGACCAGCAGCGCCTGATGCAATGCACCGGATACCAGCCGGCAAATCTCCGGCAGGGTTTCCCATTCGGCGTGCCACAGGCCCAGGCTGCGTTCGTGTTCCTGGGGCATCGCGCTGAACATCGTTGCCACCAGGCCGGGCACTCGCGTGGCAGCGCTGATCAGCACGGCAGCGCCCACCGGGTTGCGCTTGTGGGGCATGGTCGAAGAGCCGCCCTTGCCGGGGGCCGACGGCTCAAACACTTCCGCCGCTTCGGTCTGCATCAGCAGGCTGATGTCGCGACCCAGCTTGCCGAGGCTGCCGGCGATCAAACCGAGCACCGAGGCAAACTCCACCAGGCGGTCGCGCTGGGTGTGCCAGGGTTGCTCCGGCAGGCCCAACTGCAACTCGGCGGCCAGTGCTTGCGCCACCGGCATCGCCTGTTCGCCGAGGGCCGCCAGGGTTCCGGAAGCACCGCCAAATTGCAGCACCAGCAAACGCGGCTTCAGCTCACTGAGGCGCTGCCGGTTGCGGGTGACTGCGCCGAGCCAACCGGCGATCTTCATGCCCAGCGTGACCGGCGTTGCATGCTGCAGCCAGGTCCGGCCCGCCAAAGGAGTTGTCCCGTAACGCTGGGCCTGGGCGGCAAGAATGTCCCCCAACCGCGCCAGATCATGTTCGATCAGCTCGACTGCGCTGCGCAGTTGCAGCACCAGGCCGGTGTCCATCACATCCTGGCTGGTAGCGCCCAGATGCACATAACGTTCGGCGCCGGCATCTTCGCTGGCGATCAACTTGCCGAGGGCCTTGACCAACGGAATCGCCGAATTGCCCGCCGTGGCAATCGCCTCGCCGAGGGCATCCACGTCGTAGAGAGAAGCCAGGCAGGCCTGGGCAATGGGCGCGACGGCCGCTTGCGGGATCAACCCGACCTGAGCCTCAGCCCGGGCCAGCGCCGCTTCGAAATCCAGCATGCCCTGCAAACGCCCCTGGTCGCAGAACACTTCGGCCATGCCGTTGGCGGTGAAGTAGGCGTCGAACAGTTGGTTGCTCGTGCGCATCGTCATAACACATCCCTAGGTGGCGCATACCCGGCAACGGGCATGCGCCAGCCGGTTACAGATCGTGGTGCAAATACGCCGCCTCTTTGGGCAGGCGCAAGCTGAACAGGAACGCCACCGCCATCATCGCCGTGACGTACCAGTAGAAGGTGTTCTCCATGCCCATGGACTTGAGCCCCAAGGCCACATATTCCGCCGAACCGCCGAAGATCGCGTTCGCCACCGCATACGCCAGGCCCACGCCCAGTGCGCGTACTTGTGGCGGGAACATTTCGGCTTTCACCAGGCCGCTGATGGAGGTGTAGAAGCTCACGATGGCCAGGGCCAGGGTGATCAGCACAAAAGCCAGGAACGGGCTGCTGACGGTTTTCAGGGTCAACAGGATTGGTACAGTGCACAGCGTGCCCAGGGCGCCGAACCACAGCATCGAGTTACGGCGGCCAATCTTGTCCGCCAGCATGCCGAACACCGGCTGCATGCACATGTAGAAGAACAGCGCGCCGGTCATGATGTAGCTGGCGGTCTTGGCGTGCATCCCGGCGGTGTTCACCAGGTACTTCTGCATGTAGGTGGTGAACGTGTAGAAAATCAGCGAGCCGCCGGCGGTGTAGCCGAGCACGGTGATAAACGCCGCCTTGTGATCGCGGAACAGCGCGGCAATGCTGCCGGCGTCCTTGTCTTCACGCATTTCCTTGCTGGTGGTTTCTTTCAGGGTGCGACGCAGCAACAGCGAGATCACCGCCGCAATGGCGCCGATCACAAACGGAATGCGCCAGCCCCAGGCCCGCAGTTCTTCTTCGGTGAGGATCTGTTGCAGGATCACCACCACCAACACCGCCAGCAGTTGCCCGCCGATCAGGGTCACGTACTGGAACGAGGCGAAGAACCCGCGCTGGCCCTTGAGGGCGACTTCACTCATGTAGGTGGCAGTGGTGCCGTATTCGCCGCCTACCGACAGGCCCTGGAACAACCGGGCGACCAACAGCAGGGCCGGGGCCCAGGCGCCGATGTCTTTGTAGGTGGGCAAAAAGGCGATGACCAGGGAACCGGCGCACATCATCAGCACCGAGATCATCATCGAATTCTTGCGACCGTGTTTATCCGCCACCCGGCCGAACAGCCAGCCGCCGATAGGGCGCATCAGGAAGCCGGCGGCGAACACGCCGGCGGTGTTCAGCAGTTGCACGGTGGGGTCGTCCGACGGGAAAAACGCCGGGGCGAAATAGATGGCGCAGAAGGCATAGACGTAGAAGTCGAACCATTCGACGAGGTTGCCGGAAGAGGCACCGACAATCGCAAAAATCCTTTTGCTGCGTTCTTCTCCGGTGTAGTGGCTGGTTTTTGTTGTCATGTTTTTTCACTCAGTGGGAACGGTTATAGCCTAGACATACTTTGCAACAACCATGTTCCGCAAGCAGACTTTTGGATATTTGTTGCCTGGGCCGGCCTCATCGCGGGCAAGCCCGGCTCCCACATTTGGAATGCATTCCCCTGTGGGAGCTGGCTTGCCTGCTATAGATCCGCAGCCCACTCAATAATCGAAGAACACCGTCTCTTCGTCTGTGCCCTGCAAAATCACATTCCACTGATACACACCCGCCGCATCCGCCTTGGCGATCAACGTGCGGCGGCGCTCCTGCGGCACACACGCCAGCAGCGCGTCATCCCCATTCGCCGCTTCACCGTCAAAGTAAATCCGCGTCAGCAGGTGCTTCACCAGCCCACGGGCAAACACCAGCACCACCAGGTGCGGCGCCTGGGTCGTGCCCTTCAACCCCGGCACACTGCCCGGCTTGATGGTGGTAAAGCGAAAACGCCCTTCAGCGTCCACCGGCACCCGGCCGAAGCCTTCGAAGTTCGGGTCCACCGGTTTGTCCTGCTCATCCTCGGGATGGTCGTACTTGCCGGCCGCATTGGCCTGCCAGACTTCCAGCATGGCGTCGTTGACCACATCGCCATTGCCATCCACCACCTGCCCGGTGATCGCCACGCGCTCGCCGAGGGTGGCCGCAACGGTCAGGTCTTCGCGGTTCAGCCAGGTCAGGCCAATGTGGTAATACGGCCCGACGGTGTGGGAAGTAGTCGCGTTGAGGCTCATCTCATTTCTCCATCGGCGTGGCGTCGCGGCCGCGCAGGACGATGTCCCAGCGGTAGCCGAGGGCATAGTGCGGAATGGGTTTTTCCAGATCGAACGAGGCGATCAGGCGCTCCTTGGCGGACGTGTCCGGGACGCAGTTGTAGATCGGGTCATAGGCCAGCAGCGGGTCACCGGGGAAATACATCTGCGTCACCAACCGCGTCAGCACACTCGGGCCGAACAGCGAGAAGTGGATGTGCGCCGGGCGCCACGCGTTGTGGTGGTTGCCCCACGGGTAGGCGCCGGGCTTGATGGTCTGGAACTGGTACCAGCCGTCGGCGTCGGTGACGGTACGCCCGGTGCCGGTGAAGTTCGGGTCCAGCGGTGCGTCGTGCTGGTCGCGCTTGTGGTTGTAGCGGCCGGCAGCGTTGGCCTGCCAGATTTCCACGAGGATGCCGGGAACGGGCAGGCCGTTTTCATCCAGCACGCGCCCGTGAATGATGATGCGTTCGCCCTGGGGTTCGCCTTCGTGCTGGGCGGTCAGGTCGTTGTCCTTCTCGTTGACGCGCTCGGCGCCGATGGTCGGGCCGGTGATTTCCGACAGGGAATGGGGCAGGAACACCAACGGCTTGGACGGCGAACGCAGGTTCGTCGACTGGTAGGCCGGGTGCAGGTAATCAGGCTGAGTACCCGCTTGCGGGCGCCGGTATCCGGGCTTGTCACTCATAGAGCAATCCTCTTTATTCTTGTGGGTCTCAAACGCGTTCGATTGCCAGGGCCAGGCCTTGGCCCACACCGACGCACATGGTCGCCAGGCCTTTGCTGCCACCGGTTTTTTCCAGCTGATGCAGCGCGGTCAGTACCAGGCGCGCACCGCTCATGCCCAGCGGATGGCCAAGGGCAATCGCGCCGCCGTTCGGGTTGACCTGCGGTGCGTCGTCGGCAATCCCCAGCTCGCGCAGCACGGCCAGGCCCTGGCTGGCGAAGGCTTCGTTGAGTTCGATCACATCGAAATCAGTTACCGCCAGGCCCAGGCGCTCCACCAGTTTGCGCACCGCCGGCACCGGGCCGATGCCCATCACACGCGGCGCCACACCGGCGCTCGCCATGCCCAGCACCCGGGCGCGGGCGGTCAGGCCGTGTTTTTTGACGGCTTCAGCAGAGGCCAGAATCAGCGCAGCGGCACCATCGTTCACACCAGAGGCGTTGCCTGCGGTGACGGTCTTGTCCGGGCCGTTGACCGGCTTGAGTTTGGCCAGGGCTTCCAGAGTCGTATCGGCCCGCGGATGCTCGTCGTGCTCGACCACGGTTTCGCCTTTTTTGTGGGGGACACGCACCGGTACGATTTCTTCGGCGAAGAAACCGGCGGCCTGTGCAGCGGCAGTACGTTGTTGGCTGCGCAGGGCGAAGGCGTCCTGGTCGGCGCGGGAGACTTTATAGTCGTCGGCCACGTTGTCAGCGGTTTGCGGCATCGGGTCGACGCCGTACTGGGCCTTCATCAACGGATTGATAAAGCGCCAGCCGATGGTGGTGTCTTCCAGCTTCATGTTGCGCGAGAACGCCGCATCGGCCTTGCCCATCACGAACGGCGCGCGGGACATCGACTCGACGCCACCGGCAATCGCCAGTTCCATCTCGCCGCTGGCGATGGCGCGGAAGGCCGTGCCGATCGCGTCCATGCCCGAAGCGCACAGGCGGTTCAGGGTGACGCCGGGGATGCTCTCCGGCAGGCCGGCCAGCAATGCCGCCATGCGCGCCACGTTGCGGTTGTCTTCGCCGGCCTGGTTGGCGCAGCCGAGGAGCACTTCGTCCACCGCGTTCCAGTCCACCGATGGGTTGCGTTCCATCAGCGCCTTGATCGGCAGTGCCGCCAAGTCATCGGCGCGCACGGTGGACAAGCCACCGCCAAAACGGCCGATGGGGGTACGAATGGCGTCACAGATAAATACGTCGCGCATCAGGCTTCTCCGGGGGCTTGGCCGTGGGCGGCAGCGGTGCGTGCCTCAAGGTCGCGCAGGGCAGTCAGTTCAATCTCGGTGGGTTCGGCGCTGGTGGTCACCTGGTCGGCAAAACGAATCGCCCAACCGGTGGCGGCCACTACTTGCTCACGGGTCACGCCGGGGTGCAGGGCGGTGACGACAAATTCGTGGCTGCCCTCCTCCGGCTCCATGATGCACAGGTCGGTAATAATCCCTACAGGACCGGCGCCTGGCAGACCCAGGCGTTTGCGCGAGTCACCGCCTTCGCCGTGGCCGACCGAAGTGATGAAGTCCAGCTTGTCGACAAACGAGCGGGCCGACTGCTTGAGGATGATCAGCACGCTCTTCGCGGAGCCGGCGATCTCCGGTGCGCCACCGGCACCTGGCAGGCGCACTTTGGGCTGGTGGTAGTCACCGACCACGGTGGTGTTGATATTGCCGAAACGGTCGACCTGGGCCGCGCCGAGGAAGCCGACGTCAATGCGCCCGCCCTGCAGCCAGTAGCGAAAAATCTCACCGGTCGGCACCACGGTGTCAGCGGTTTCAGCCAGCTCGCCGTCACCGATGGACAGCGGCAGCACCGAAGGCTTGGCGCCAATCGGGCCGGACTCGTAAATCAGCACCACATCCGGCGACGATGTCAGGCGCGCCAGGTTGGCAGCCTTGGAGGGAAGGCCGATGCCGACGAAGCACACCGAACCGTTCTTCAGGCGGCGCGCGGCGGCGACGGTCATCATTTCGTTGGTCGAGTAAGCCATTATTTGGCCTCCTGCGCGGTGGCCAGCTTGGCCTGGAATTCACTGAAATTAGCGGTGCCGTGGATGTATTCGTTGATCCACGCAGTAAACGTCTCACGGTCCCGGGCGATGGGGTCCCAGGCCTGGTAGAAACGGTTGTCACGTTCGGTGTAACCGTGAGCGTAGGACGGATGCGCGCCACCCGGCACATGGCACACGGCAGTCAGGGCCCAGGTCGGCAGCACGCAGGCGTTCATCGGCGCGTTGAGGTCGTCGACGATTTCTTCAACGGTAACGATGCAGCGCTTGGCCGCCAGGGCCGCTTCCTTCTGCACCCCGAGGATGCCCCACAGCAGCACGTTGCCCTTGCGGTCAGCCTTTTGCGCGTGGATCACGGTGATGTCCGGGCGCACCGACGGCACGGCCGCCAGTACTTCACCGGTGAAGGGGCAGGTCACGGTCTTGATCAGCGGGTTGACCTTGGGCAGGTCGGAGCCGGCGTAGGCGCGCAACACCGCGAATGGCAGGCCGGAGGCACCGGCGACGTAGGCATTGGCCAGGTCGGCGTGGCTGTGCTCTTCGATCTCCAGCGGTTGCGGCCATTGCTTTTCAACGGCGTCCCGCAGGCGATGCAGGGAACCCACGCCCGGGTTGCCGCCCCAGGAGAAAATCAGCTTGCGTGCACAGCCGGCACCGATCAACTGGTCGTAGATCAGGTCAGGCGTCATGCGCACCAGCGTCAGGTCTTTCTTGCCCTGACGAATGATTTCATGACCTGCCGCCGTAGGGATCAGGTGAGTAAAGCCTTCGAGTGCAACGGTGTCGCCGTCATTCACGAACTGCTTTACCGCATCAGCCAGCGAAAGGATTTCAGCCATGGGGTGGGCTCCCGGTATCGATCGAAAAAGGCGCTGGAGGCAGCGCCGAAGTGCTTGAAGATTAAGCCGGGGGTCGGGGCCAAACAATCCGATAATCGACTGAGTGTTCGATTATCGAACGGATTGTTGTCTTGCTATCGGTCCGTTTCAGGTAGCGTCGGCATGGCTGACCATGCCCTTGATCACCACCGCGGTGGTGGCCAATGCCGCCGGGATCACCAGGGCGGTCAGCACCTGTTCGAAGTTCCAGCCCAGGCCCAGCAAGGTCGCGCCCATCCACGCCCCGAGGATCGCGCCAAAGCGGCCGATGCCGAGCATCCACGACACGCCCGTGGCGCGGCCCTGGGTCGGGTAGAAACGTGCGGCCAGCGACGGCATCGCCGACTGCGCACCGTTGACACACATGCCGGCAATCAACACCAGAGTCGCCAGCAGCGTGATATTGCCCAGGCTCTGCCCCACCGCGTAGGCAAACACCCCGGCCAGCAGGTAGAAGGTACCGATGACCTTGTGGGGATTGAACCGGTCCATCGCCCAGCCCACGCCGACCGCACTCAATACGCCGCCAAACTGGAACAACGCACCGATAAACGCGGCCTGTTCCATGCTGGCGCCGCTGTCGCGCATCAGGGTCGGCAGCCAACTGGTGAGCAGGTAAACAATCACCAGGCCCATGAAATACGTCAGCCACAACAGCAAGGTGCCGGCGCTGTAGGTGCCGGAGAAGATCACCGCGAACACGTTGCGCGCCTTGACGGTTTTCTGTTCGGGCACGCTGAAGCTCGAGGCCTGGGCGACGATGCCCGGCTCGATAGGCGCCAGGGTCTTGCGCACCTTGTCGGTGCCGCGATTGCGCACCACCAGGTAACGCGCCGACTCCGGCAGCCAGAACAGCAGCACCACCGCGAGGATCAGCGGCAACAGGCCGCCGATCATCAGCAGGCTGTGCCAGCCATACGCCGGGATCAGCTTGGCCGAGATAAACCCGCCACCGGCCATGCCCAGGTTGAAGCCGCAGAACATGCTGGTCACCAGCAGCGACTTATGGCGTTCCGGGGTGTATTCGGAGAGCAGTGTCGTGGCGTTCGGCATGCCGGCGCCCAGGCCGAGACCGGTGAGGAAGCGCAGGATCAGCAGTTGATCGACGTTGCTGCTGTAGGCCGAGGCCAGGCTGAAGGCCCCAAACACCAGCACCGCCCCCACCAGCACCACCTTGCGCCCGAAGCGGTCGGCGAGTGGGCCGGAGCCCAGGGCGCCGAAGACCATGCCGATCAACGCGGCGCTCATCACCGGGCCGAGGCTGGCGCGGTCGATGCCCCAGTCCTGGGACAGCGCCGGGGCGATAAAGCCCATGGCGGCGGTGTCGAGGCCGTCGAGGAAGACGATGAGAAAACACAGGATCACCACTCGCCACTGATACCGCGACAGCGGCTGGGCGTTGATGAAGGACTGAACGTCCAGGCAAGTACCGACAGCAGGTGAAGGCTGATTCATTATTTTTATTTCCACACCGATGGGCGGGCGAACGACCTTGAGTCGTCATTATTATTGGGGCGGCGCCTTGAAGCGCTGCCGCACATTAATAAGCCTTGGGAAACACCGTCAATTCATCCAGCCGGGATCTGTGCGGTCACCGAACAGCTTACGCAAACAGCTGCGCACTCAGCTCCTGGCTGGCACTGAGCATGCTCGGCAGGAAACGCTGCTCCAGCTCGCTGCGGCTGACCCGCCCGGCATGGGTGCTGACGTTCAGTGCCGCCAGGACCTGGCCCGAAGCGTCGTACACCGGCACGGCGATGGAACGCAGCCCTTGCTCCAGTTCCTGGTCGACAATGCACCAGCCCTGCTGCCGCACTTCCTGCAGGCATTCGAGCAAGGCTTGCGGGGTGGTGAGGGTGCGGCTGGTCTTGGTTTGCAGGTCGGCGTGGTCGAGGTAGTCCTGCAGCGAGGCGTCATCCAGCGCCGCCAGCAGGATACGGCCCATGGAGGTGCAGTAGGCCGGGAGACGGCCGCCCACGGAAAGGTCGACGGAAATCAGGCGTTGGGTGGTGGCGGAGCGGGCAATGTAGAGGATGTCATCACCTTCCAGGGTTGCCATGTTGCACGCCTCGTGGAGCTGCTCGCTCATGCGGTCCAGGTAAGGCTGCGCCGAAACGGCCAGGGGCGTGGACGACAGGTAAGCGTGGCCGAGGGTCAGCACCTTGGGCAACAGCGAATAGGTACGCCCGTCGGTGGTGGCGTAGCCGAGTTTGATCAGGGTATGCAGGCAACGGCGTACGGCAGCGCGGGGGATTTCCGTGCGGTGGCTGATCTGGGCGATGGTCAGGTGGCGCTTGCGCTCCTGGAATGCCTGCACCACGGCCAGGCCGCGTGCCAGGGAGGTCATGAAATCCGGATCACCGGTAAACGCCTGGATGCGCTTGGCCGGTGACGCAACGATCGGCGGCGCCACTGATGCGAAGGAGTTGCGCAATTGATCGTTCATTTGGGGTCCTTTCTCTTATTTTTAACCGCTGCGGGAGGGTGACCGCTATTACAAGCCGCCGTGCAATGGCTGCACAAGGCAGGGCAACCAACATTGGGCGATTATCGGACGGTCATTCGATTATCGCAATTTGTCACCGCCGACCGGTGCCGGAACCCCTCTACATCCATTTGAGTGCCTTTCAGAATCGACTGATGTACGAGAGAAGTTAAGGTTGATTAACGCCTGTAGAACATTGCACGATTTATGGCGCCAATAGTTCAGCAAATACCCCACACACCTGCGTAACAAAACCCTCACACAAAGTTGACGATTTTTAACTTGTTGGCGATAGTGTTATTCAAGCGCGTGGCTATAATGCATCCTGTGCAGGAGCCAGCCTCGCCTGACCCCGAGGATAGATTTCACCCAGTCGTGCACCGGCTGCGTGCAGGCTCCGCCGCAAGTACCTGACACACATTTCGAATGCCTGCCAACTGCTTGTGGCTGTGACAAGAAAACTGTTGCTACGACAACTGCTCTTCTCCGGTATCGTGGCCGCGTGCAATAAAGAAGTGGTTTTTCCTGTATACCTTTCCACGCTGATCTTCAGATTGACGGTATACCGGGGGCGACTTCCCGGCATCGCGTTTCGCCGGAATCAAACTCAACTCAATTAGGTAACAATGTGACGAAAGACGAACTGCGCGCGGAACTTGAGCGCCAGGAACAACGTTACAAGGATGTTTACGGCGGGGAAGTCACCACCTACGCCGCCCAGCCAGAACCTGAACGCAAGCCATGGCGCAAACGAGCCAGCCTGCTCGACCAGGCCTTTGCCCAGGAAATCCAAAAGATTGAACAGGACCTCAAAGCCGAAGAGCCATAAGCGTTTCGGGTTGAGCTTCCAAAGGTGCCATCTCTCTGCCAGTACCACGCTGGTGGAGGGAAGCCCGTTATGTGGCCTTAGCGAAATTTCATACGATTGTTTCAGTTATTCCCTTCCGGCGCTTTATCCCGCGAATTTGATGGATCCTCCATATAAATCAATCACTTGCCAAAGCCCCGAAAACACCGGGATGCACGCCTCCCCCCCATTTTTTTTCGTTGAAGAATGTTACCGATGAGCAGCTAGTGCATTGATTACCGATGTTTTCTGGCATAATCGCGCCCCCTTACGACCGGGTCAGAAAACCTTCATGATCGATTTATTCAGCGGACTGGATGCTTGGGTTCTAGTGAGCCTGTTGCTCGCCCTGGCCTTTGTCCTCGCCTTCGAGTTCATCAATGGCTTTCATGACACCGCTAACGCGGTTGCCACAGTCATCTATACCAAAGCCATGCCTCCGCATCTGGCCGTGTTCTTCTCCGGGGTGTTCAACTTCCTCGGCGTGTTGCTCGGTGGGGTCGGTGTTGCGTATGCCATCGTGCACCTGCTGCCGGTGGAGTTGCTGATCAATGTGAACACCGGCCACGGTCTGGCCATGGTCTTCTCATTATTGGCAGCGGCGATCACCTGGAACCTCGGCACCTGGTATTTCGGGATCCCGGCGTCCAGTTCCCACACCCTGATCGGTTCGATCCTCGGTGTCGGCCTGGCCAACGCCCTGATCAACGACATTCCCCTGGCTGACGGCGTCAACTGGCAGAAAGCGATCGATATCGGCGCTTCGCTGGTGTTCTCGCCGATGGCTGGTTTCGTGGTTGCCGCCCTGGTGCTGCTGGGCCTGAAATGGTGGCGCCCGCTGTCGAAGATGCACAAGACACCGGACCAGCGCCGCAAGCTCGACGACAAGAAGCACCCGCCGTTCTGGAACCGCCTGGTCCTGGTGATTTCGGCGATGGCCGTGAGCTTCGTGCACGGCTCCAACGACGGGCAGAAAGGTATTGGCCTGATCATGCTGGTACTGATCGGTATCGTGCCGGCGCAGTTCGTACTGGACCTGGGCAGCACCACTTACCAGATCGAGCGCACCCGCGACGCCACGCTGCACTTGAATCAGTTCTACCAGCGCAATCAAGAAACCCTCGGTGAGTTCCTGGCCCTGGGCAAAAGCGTGAAAGACGATTTGCCGGGCAAGTTCCAGTGCAATCCGCAGCAGACTGAACCGACGATCAACGCCCTGCTGGGGACCTTGAAAGGTGTCTCTGACTACCATTCGTTGACCGCCGAGCATCGGATTGAAGTGCGTCGTTATCTGTTGTGCCTGGATGACACCGCGAAGAAGGTGGGCAAGTTGCCAGGCCTGGATGCGCGTGAGAAGTCGGACCTGGACAAGTTGCGCAAGGACCTGACGGCGACCACCGAGTACGCGCCGTTCTGGGTGATCCTGGCGGTGGCACTGGCCTTGGGCCTGGGCACCATGGTGGGCTGGAAGCGTGTGGTACTGACCATTGGTGAGAAGATCGGCAAGCAGGGCATGACGTATGCCCAGGGTATGTCGGCGCAGATCACCACGGCCAGCATGATTGGCTTGGCCAATATCTTCAGCTTGCCGGTTTCCACGACCCATGTGTTGTCTTCGGGTGTGGCGGGGACCATGGTGGCGAACAAGAGCGGGCTGCAAGGTGGCACCGTCAAGACCATTCTGATGGCTTGGGTGTTGACGCTGCCGGCGACTGTGGGCCTTTCGGCCGGGTTGTTCTGGTTGGCTTCCAAGGCTTTGGGTAGCTGACAGCTCTTGGGCTTGTGAAGAGGGTGCGACCTGTGAGGGTCGTGCCTTTTTTTATGGCTGGGGTTTGGGTGTATATCCGTTATTTAGGTAACGGCCACTTATGGTTCCGCTCTTACAGCGGCTCACTTTTGAACAGCGCAAAAGTAAGCAAAACGCTCTTGCCCCACCACTCGGCACCTCGCCTAGGCTCGGTGTGCCCTCACTCCGGCTTTGGACCGTGGGCCGCCGTCATGGGCCATCCTTGGCCCAGGACGGCTAACCTGG
>NZ_JACAPN010000064.1:0-35209 GCF_013385665.1 Pseudomonas sp. D4002 | reverse complement strand
GGGAGTGAGGGCACTCCGAGCCTAGGCGAGGAGCCGAGTGGTGGGGCAAGAGCGTTTTGCTTACTTTTGCGCTGTTCAAAAGTGAGCCGCTGTAAGAGCGGAACCAATACCAGCCATAACCGAAGAAACGGATATGTACTCCCGCCTAAGGATCCAACACCCCCCCGCTGTACCCCTCAGACAACCGCGTCCCGGTAAACTTGGCCACCACCGAACCCTGTGAAACCAGCCGCTCCCGATGCCCCGTCACCATCCGCCCGGTTTGCGCCGCATGCAGCACAACCTCAGAAGCCGGATCCCCAGGCCGCCGAATAATCCGCGCAAACCGCTCACCCTCTTCCACCTGTTCACCCAAACCTTTTTCAAACACCAACACCCCGGCACACGGTGCCAGGATGGTCTCCATGCAGCCCATGTCCACCACCTGCCCCCGCCATTGAGCAATCACCGGCGCCTCATCAATCACCCCACTGGCACAAAGCCAACCCCAGATCCCGTCGCCATCCTGCCCGGCCAGGGCATCACTCACATCCGCCTGCCCACGCAATTCAATCGTCGCCGCCAACCGCGGCTGCCCGTGATCAATGATGGTCTCCTCAAACGACCCATCACCACCCTCGTCCCAGACAATCACCACATCCACCTGCAACGCCGCCGCAAGCGCCCGGCCCGCGGGCCAAAAGCTGCGGTGGATGTAGAGATATGGCAGGGCTTCATCATCGGTGTGCAGGTCCAGCACCAGGTCAGCATCGGCGGCCAGTTGCACCAGGCTTTTCTGCCATTGCGCCAGGTTGCTGGCCGGCCGCTCCATGGCCAATGAATGATCAAACGCCCGGTTGAAATTCTGCCCGGTGGCTTCGTGAAACCGCCCCAACAACCGCCCCTGGCGAAACTGGCCAATGCCAAACGGGTTGGCCTGGGGCACCACCGTCACCGTGCCCTTGAGCCGGCCCTGATCCTGGCAGGCCTGCAAACGCGGCAGCAGTTGATGCAACACCAGCATTCCGGCGATTTCATCGGCATGCACACCGGCCTGCAGGTGCACCCGAGGGCCGTCGCCGTCACCCTCGAAGCGCCAGGCGCCAATGTGCAGGGTGTTCCCGGAATCCCCGGGGACTTGCCACGAAAGGTCTTTTGCCATGCCGTTGCCCTCCTCTTGTTGGTTCTGCAGGTATATATTGAACACACGTTCAACCATGTATCTTCACCGAGGGTGTGCCTGTGGCCGAAGACCGTCGCGACCTGTTGATTGCCGCCACCCTCACCAGCCTCGCCCGTGACGGGCATGCCGGCATTTCCGTGCGGCGCATCGCCGCTGAAGCCGGGGTTTCGGTGGGGTTGCTCAATCACCATTTCGGCAGCATCGATGCACTGATCGCCGAGACCTACCACAAACTCGCCAGCGAACTGACCACCGCCCTGTGGCAGGAAGTCGACCAGGCCGTGGGCCCTGCCGCGCGGCTCGATGCATTCCTCGCCGGCTCGTTTTCCTCGCGGGTCATGGACCCGAAACTGTTGGGCGTCTGGGTGGTGTTCTGGAGCCTGATCCGCCACTCGAACCACGTGAATGACTCCCATGAAAAAAGCTACCGCGCCTACCTCGACCTGATCCGCCAGTTGCTCGACGACCTGGCCGAGAGCGAAGGCTTCGTGATCCACGACACGCGCCTGGCCGCCATCGGCTTATCGGCGATGCTCGACGGACTCTGGCTCGAGTGGTGCCTCAACCCCGGCACCTTCAGCCCCGCCAACGGGCTGCACATCTGCCGTTGCTGGATACAGGGGCTGCGTCACGGAGCATTCGGCGCCGACCACATCCTGTGACACGGGGTGCCGGGCGCTGAGCATGGCCAGGGTGCCGCTGATGGCGATCAGCACGGCGCCGAAAATCAGCGACACGTCCATCACCGTGCCCCAGACCAGGCTCGACAGCAGGAACGCCCAGATCAAACCAGTGTATTCAAACGGCGCCAGCAGCGTCGCCGTGGCCCGGCGGAAGCTCGCAAACAGCAGGAACTGGCCAATCCCGCCCACCAGCCCCGCGCCGAGCATGCCCAGCCATGCCGGGGTCGGCGATGGCGTGTGGGTCCAGGGCAGCGTCAGCGCCATGCAGATTACAAACACCACATTGGTGATCAGCATCTGCTCCAGCACCGAGGTGTTGTCGTCCACCTGGCGCAACTGGATATAGGTAAACGCCCAGCACAGTGCTGCCGCCAATGTCAGGGCGATTGGCAACGGATCGAGCATGTTGCTGGGGCGACAAGCGATCACCACGCCGACAAAGCCGATGATCAGCGAAATCCACTGGCCGCGACTGGCGCGCTCCTTGAGGATCAATGCCGCGAGCAACGTGACCATGATCGGTGCGGAAAAATACAGCGTGGTCATTTCCGCCAGGGTCAGGTCTCTGGCGGCGGTGTAGTACAGCAGCCAGGCCAGCAGCGACAGCAGGCCGCGGATGATCAACAGCTTGCGGCTGACCGAGTGCCAGGCTCGCTTGAGCAAACCCATTCGCCCGGCGATCACGCACGCGGCGACCACCACCAGGCTGCGCCAGAACAGGATGGTGAACACTGAATAGTCGGCCACCAGCCATTTGATCCCGGCGTCCTGCAGCGCCAGGAACGCATAGGCCAGCGAGCACAGGGCAATCCCTTGCAACGAGCGATCGGTTTTCATCCGGCAGACCTGCGCAACGGTGTGCCGCGTCGCTCGGCAATGGCGTACAGGGCTTCAATCAAAAAGGTCAGGCACAGGTAGACCCCGGCCACCAGCAGCAGCGGCTGGTAGATCTGCAAGGTCTGGGCGCGTACCACGTTGGCGGCGCCAAGCAGGTCGACCACGGCAATGGTCGAGGCCAGCGCCGTGGACTTGAGCAGCATCACCGTCTCCCCCGCCAGGGTCGGCAGCAGCAGGCGCATGGCCCGTGGCAGGCGCACCCGCAACAGTGCCTGGCGTGGCGTCATGCCGAACGCCGAGGCGGCTTCCATTTCACCCTTGGGCACGGCCAGCAGCCCGCCGCGAATCACTTCACCGACGTACGCGCCCACCGACAACACCAGGGCGAACACGATGTACCAGTAACCGTCCCGCAGGAACGGCCAGAGGAAACTCCCGCGAATCATCGGGAACTGGGCAAACAGGCTGCCCAGGCCGTAATAGAAGATGTAGATCTGGATCAGCAACGGCGTGCCCCGCAGCACACTGGTGTAGCCCAGTGCGCAACGGGCCAGCCACTTGCGCCGGGACAGCCGCGCCAGCGCTACCAGCACCGCCAGGGCGAAGCCGAGCACTGCCGAGATCACCAGCAGCGACAGCGTCGTCTGCAAGCCCTTGGCGATCAGTCCTGCGTAATAACTTATCCACTCAGGCATGTGCGGCTCACTCGACAACCGGCATCCAGCGACGAATACGTCGCTCCAGGCGCCCGGACAGGTAGTTGGAGGCCAGTGTCACCAGGTAATACAAGGCGGCGGCCGTGAGGTAGAACAACAGGTAATGCCGGGTCGAGCCCGCCGCCTGTTTGGCGGTGTACAGCAGTTCGTTGGTGCCCACTACGCTGATCAGCGCGCTGTCCTTGATCAGATTGATCCACAGGTTGGACATCCCCGCCAGGGCGTATGGCGCCATGATCGGCAGGGTCACCCGACGGAACAGGCCAAAGCCGCTCAAGCCAAACGCCCGCGCCGCTTCGATCTGGCCATGGGGAATCGCGAGGATCGCCGCGCGAAAAATCTCCGAGGCGTACGCGCCTTGCACCAGCCCCAGTACCAGGACCGCTACCAGCGGGCCGCTGATGTTGAACTGCGCAAACCCCAGCCACAGCATCAATGCGTTGAGGCCCATCGAGCCGGCGTAATACAGCAGCAGGATCAGCAGCAACTCGGGCACCGCGCGAAACACCGTGGTGTAGCCGCGCATCAGCATGGCTATCGGGCGCGGTGCACTGAGCTTGGCGCAGGCCACCACCAGGCCGATCAGCAGCCCCACCGCAAACGAGCCGGCGGAGATCTGCAGGGTCATCCAAAGCCCTTTGAGCAGTGCATTGCCCCAGCCTTGTTCGCTGAAGTTGAGTAGATCGAACATCGCTGCTCCCTATTTCGATGACACGCAATGACCCTGTGACGAGGGAGCTTGCTGTGGCGAGGGAGCTTGCTCCCGCTGGACTGCGTAGCAGGCCCATTGTTTGGGGGCGCTTCGCACCCCAGCGGGAGCAAGCTCCCTCGCCACAAGCACTCTCTTTCTACCGGATTAGTTTGTGTAGGGGCTGTCACATACCTTGCTGACGTACGCCGGGGTGTCGGCGCGTTTGCACGGGCTGACCGATACCCCAAACACGCTCTGGGACAGGTCGGCGTAGTCCTTGCTCACCAGCAACTCACCGATGGCCTTGTCGAGCCGGGCCTTGAGTTCGGTGTCTTCCTTGCGCAGGCCAGCCCCCACGCCGCGGCCGATGATCGGGTCATAAGGCACTTCGGCGATTTCGGCCAGGCCCTGGGCCTCAGGGGTCTTGACCATCATGGCGATGGCGACGCCGTCGGCCATCATCAGGTCGGTGCGCCCGGCAATCAGGTCGGCGTTGGCCGATTCCTGGGTATCGTAGTACTTCAGGTCAGCAATGTTCTCGTAGTACTTCTTCAGGTAGTTGGCGCTGACCGTAGAGATCTGCACGCCGATGATCTTGCCCTTCAGCCCTGCCGGCGAGACTTCGACCGTGGTGCCCTTGGGGCCGGCAATGCCCAGCAGCGAATCGTAGTAGGCGCGGCTGAAGGCGATCTGTTTTTCGCGCTCTTCGGTGACCGACATCGAGGAGAAAATCACGTCGATTTTCTTCGCCAGCAGTGACGGAATAATCCCGTCCCAGGCCACTTCCTTGATCTGGCACTCAGCCTTCATCAAGCCGCAGAGCTTATGGATCAGGTCGACTTCAAAGCCCGTCCACTCACCATTGCCGCCCTTCACCGTGAACGGTGGGTAGGGTTCTGCCGCCACCGCGAACACAATGGGTTTCTCCGCCGCCAACGCAGTGCCTGCCGCCAGCATCAACACAGCACTGCTCAACCACTTTGCCAATCGTTTGGATTTCATGATCTTGCCCCGTCTTTTTTTGGAGTTAGCGAGTTTGATGCGCGTTGACGAACTGCCGGCAACGTTCACTGCGTGGGTCGATAAACACCGAGTCCGGCGAGCCGGTTTCCTCGATCAGGCCTTGATGCAAAAACGCGACTTTGGATGACACATCCCGGGCGAACGCCATTTCATGGGTCACCAGGATCATGGTGCGGCCCTCTTCGGCCAGGGAGCGAATCACCCGCAGGACTTCGCCCACCAGCTCCGGGTCGAGGGCCGAGGTGGGTTCGTCGAACAGCATGACTTTGGGGCGCATGGCCAGGGCTCGGGCGATGGCCACCCGCTGCTGCTGGCCGCCGGAGAGGAACGCCGGGTATTCATTGCGCTTGGCGGCCAGGCCAACCCGGTCGAGCAAGGCTTCGGCGCGCTCGATGGCTTCGGCCCGGCTTTCGCGCAGCACCTGGATCGGCGCTTCGATCAGGTTCTCCAGCACAGTGCGATGGGGCCACAAGTTGAAGTTCTGGAACACCATGCCGAGTGTCGAGCGAATCCGCACCAGTTGCCTGGCGTCGGCCACCAGCGGTGCGCCGGGCCGGCCGTAGTTGAGCTTGATGCTTTCACCGTCGACGTGGATGCCGCCCTGGTCCGGCACTTCGAGCATGTTGATGCAGCGCAGCAAGGTACTTTTGCCCGAGCCGCTGGCGCCGATCAGCGAGATCACCTCGCCTTCGTGGGCGGTCAGGGAGATGCCCTTGAGCACCTCGATATTGCCAAAGCGTTTATGCAGGTCGAGCACCTCGATCATCTTCTTCGCAGCCACCGGCTGTACGCTGATGATTTTCGCCGCAGGCTCGATTCGCGGTTCTCCGGCGAGCTTGGCGACGAAGCGGCTGATACGTTCACAGGCTTCGGCCAGTCGCGCTTCACCCAGGGTAAACGACAGCCGCACAAACCCCTGGGCCGGTTCGCCGAAGGCCGCGGCATCCAGCACGGAAACCCCTGCTTCGCGGAACAGCCGCCAGGCGAAATCCAAGGAGCCGAGGCCGGTGTCCCGCACATCCACCAACACGAACATGCCTGCCTGCGGGGCCCGCACGTGAATGCCCGGGCAACCGCCGAGACCTGCTACCACCAGGTCGCGGCGGCGGCGGTAGGTTTCGCGCATGCCCTGGGTGACTTCATCGTGGGCCAGCACGGCGGCGGTCGCGGCTTCCATCACGAACCCCGGCAAGCCGTAGAGCATGCTCAATACCAGGGTTTCCGCGTGGGCCACCATCGCAGGCGCGGCGACGATCCAGCCGATGCGCCAGCCGGTCATGGCATGGGACTTGGACAGGCTGCCGATCACGATGCAGCGATCGGCCATGCCCGGCAACGCGGCCAGGCTATGGTATTCGCCATCGAACACCAGGCTTTCGTAGACCTCGTCCACCACTACCCACAGTTCATGCTCGATCGCCAGGTCGGCGATCACCTGCAATTCCTGAGGGTTGAGGACAACGCCGGTGGGATTGTTGGGGTTGGAGAAGAAGATCGCCCGGGTGCGAGGCGTAATGGCGGCAGCCAGCAGTGCCGGGTCGAGGCGAAAGCCCGAGTCGGCGGAACACGGCACCCGCACCAGCGTTGCGCCGCTGGCCTTGAGGGTCGCTTCGTAGGTGACGTACATCGGGTCGAGCACGATCACTTCATCACCGGCCTGCAACAGGCACAGCGAGGTGACGAACAAGGCGTTCTGGGCACCGGCCACGGTGATGACGTTTTCAGCGTCGAGCGGGCGAGCCAGGGACTGGCTGTAGCGCGCGGCGATGGCATCGCGCAGTGCCGGGCGGCCGGGGATTTCGGTGTAGTGGGTGTCGCCCTGGCGCAGGGCCTCGACGGCGGCGTCGGTGATGAACGAGGGTGTGGCGAAATCCGGATCGCCCACACTCAGGATAATGATGTCTTCGCCTTTGCTGCTGGCCTGGAAGGCGGCGTGGTGGATGTCCCAGGCGGCTACGCCCTGCCCTGCAATTCGCTCGACAAAAGGTGAAAACCGCATGCCAGTGCCTCTCGTTCAATCAGAAAAAGCGCAAGCCCGCCTGTTACCAGGCAGGGGGTGCAGCCAACATAATTGAAACTGAACACTCGTTCAACGGCAAACTTCACCGGATGTCGTTAACAGCTAAAACAGGTCGTTGTGGTGGTTTGCCCATCAGGTTGCATTGGCGGTCCTGCAGTTCTTCGGCGGAGGCCAGGTTCCATTCCTTGAGCGTCAACCGCGTGGTCAACAGTACGAAGTTGCCGTTCGCCGCTGGTGCCAACAGCAAGCTGTAACTGGCCATGGCGTCGCCCTGGGCCTGCACGTAGTCATTCAGGATGGCCAATGGGTCGCGCAGGTCGAATTCCACCGCCGACAACGTACGGGCACTGTAGGTATGCCCCTGCAGTTTTACCGGCAGGGTTTGCCAGTGCTCGTCGAGGGTTGCCGCGCGTTCGTTGAGGGTGTTGAAAATGTCAGGGCGCAGGCAGGCGATATGAATGTGCAACTGGTTTTGCGTGCGGCCATACCGCGAGTTGATCGCCAGGGATACATAACGGTCGGCAATCGGTGTTTGCAGGCCGGCCGAGAGTACATCGTGGTGTTTCCAGGCCTGGGCAAAGTAATGCGGCAACAAGTCCCGGACCAGCGCGACGTCTTCGATTCCGGTGACTTTATCGGTGGGGATCAGTAAGTCCTGGTACGGGCCGTTGATGTCCTTGAGCAGCGCGAACCCCTTGTCCGGATCAACCTCGAGGCAGGGGCGCGGATTCTGGTGCTGGTTCTGGTCGGGCACGCATTGACGGCTGACGATCTGCCACAGCACATCGGGATTGCCGCGCCATTTCCAGGCGGCTGCCACCGCCACCACACACAGCAAACCACCCATGATCTTGAACAAGGGACCGCGCTTCATGCCAAAAACCTCAACGCCAAAGGAATGTCTTTTGTTGTTTTGCAGCTGCAAGACATCCCTGTCGCAAAGGTTAACGCTGGGCCGGGGCCATGAACTCCGGCCCTACCGGGTCTTTTATCGTGCTGGCCAGAATACGGTCGATATGTTGCAGGTCGTCGGCCGTGAGCTGCCAGCCGAACGCATCTTCAACGCCTTTGAGCTGCTCCGGCCGGCGGGCGCCCCACAGTGCAACCGTGGGGCCTTGGTCCAGCACCCAGCGCAACGCCAGGGCCAGCACAGACTTGCCGTGGCATTCGCGAGCGTACACGTCCAATGCCGCGACCGCCGCCAGGTACTGCTCAAAGCGTGGCGCCTTGAATTTCGGGTCGAGCTTGCGCACGTCATCCCCGGTAAAACCCGTGGCCGCGTGCATGCTGCCGCTCAACAAACCCCGGCACAGCGAACCGTAAGCCAAAACCACCAGTGAATTTTGCTTGGCGTACGGCAGGATATCGCTGTCGATCGCCCGCTCAAACAGGTTGTAGGGCGGCTGCACGGTGTCCAGGTGCGTGTACTGGCGGAAATCGTCCATTTGCGCAGGCGAATAATTGCTCACCCCCACGGCAAGGATCTTGCCTTCACGGCGCAGTTTTTCCAGCTCGCCGGCGGTTTCCTCCTGGGCTACCAACGGGTCGGGCCAGTGAATCTGGTAGAGGTCGATGTAGTCGGTTTCGAGGCGCAGCAGTGAGTCTTCGATTTCCTTGCGGATACGTCGGGCCGTGGCATTGCGGCGCACCGTGCCGTCGTCCCATTGCAACCCGGCCTTGGTGGCGATCACCGCCGTGTGGCGTACACCGCGCAGGGCCCGGCCGATCAGTTCTTCCGACAGCCCAAGGCCGTAGACCGGCGCACTGTCGATAAAGTTGATGCCGCTGGCCAGCGCATGGCGAATGGTCTTGACCGAGACCTCATTATCGGCGCCGCCCCACATCGAGCCACCCATGGACCAGGTGCCCAGGGCAATCCGCGAGACGGCCTTGTCGATGCCCGGGATCTTGATGGTTTCGATACTCATGAAAAAGCCTCCGCCAGAAACAATCAGTAAAAAAACGATTACTCTAGATCATCCGTGGTTGAATCGGGCTCAACGCCGCGTGCAACCCAAACCCCATAAAAGGTGCTTGATATGGCTGCGTTCAACCGCTCCGAGTTGGCCGACCTGAATGTTTTCATGGCGATCATCCGTCGCCGCAGTTTCCGGCATGCCGCCAATGAACTTGGCGTCACCACCTCGGCCCTGAGCCACACCATGCGCAACCTGGAAACGCGCCTGGGGGTCAAATTGCTGTATCGCACCAGCCGCGCCGTAGAGCCTACCGATGCCGGCGTGGTACTGGCGGAAAAACTCAGTGCCGGCTTTGCGACGATCCAGGACGGCCTCGACACCCTCGAACTGTACCGCGAGGCGCCGATTGGCCGCCTGCGCCTGAACGTACCCCGGGATGCCGCGGTGCTGCTGATTTCGCCGGTGCTCGGCGAGTTCACCCGCACCTACCCGCAACTGCGCCTGGACGTGATGATCGAGGACCGCATGCTCGACATCGTCGCAGAGGGCTACGACGCAGGAATCCGCTATGGCGCCACGGTGCCCCAGGACATGGTGGCCGTGCCGCTGACCGGCGAGCTGCGCTGGATCATGGTCGCCTCCCCGGCCTACCTCGTACAGGCAGGGACACCTGCAGTGCCCAGGGACTTGCTCACGCACTCCTGTGTACGCATGTACCTGGGCGACAAGACCACCTACAAATGGGAACTGGGCAATGGCGTACGCCAGCAGCGGCTCGATGTGCCCGGCCACTTCAGCGCGGCCGACACCCAGACCATCGTTGATGCGGCCCTGCAAGGCGTGGGTATCGCCTACTGCCTGGAGAATCGCGTGCTGGCGGAACTGGCCGACGGGCGCCTGTTGGAAGTGCTGCCCGACTGGGCCTGCATCGGCGCGCCGCTGTGCATGTACTACCCCAGCCGGCGTCAGTCGCAGCCGGGATTGCGCCAGCTGATCGACATGATTCGGCTGAGGACCGCGGCGCACCCTTAGCATGGGCGCGTAAAACGCCGTATCAATCTGCATGCCAGTGGAATGGAATCGCTGAGGGGGCATCGGGTACGAAGAGTTACACCCGCTGGAGCGAAGCGCTGCTTGGGTGTACTCGATAAATTACCGGATCCCCCTCCTATGACAATTGCTCCTACTCAGGCTACGGCTTCTTTTATTCCTTTGAGCGCACCTGACAAGCCGCTTCCCCCGGCGCGGCTCCAGGCCGCAGCGCCGGAAAATGCCGCGCCAGGCTCCCCCGGGACCAGGATCCCCAGCCCGCGTGCCGATGCCGACGGTGAACTGGCAGGCCAGGTAGCCAGCGCGCTGCGTCAGGTCAAGGGCGACGGCCATGATGACACGATCATGGTCGAGAACATTCCGCCGAACTCAACGTTCGGGCAGTGGTGGTCGCAGTTGGGGCGTGCCATGGAGTCCCCGCAAGTCCGTGACTGGATGAGGGAAAACGGGATAAACCCCAATTCAGTGATGATTGACCCCAATACCGGGAAGATCACCTACCAGCGCAGGCCCTCCGCCGCCGCGCAACCCAACGGCCCCGATGACAAAGGCTGGGCGCAGGTGGGCGCACAGGTCAGGGACGCCGCACGCGTTATCGGCGACGGTAACCCGATCCCCTTCAAACCGCCGCTCTCCCAAAACAGCAACAGTGCCCCCCTGTGGTTGGTGAGCCAATTCTACAAAGAGCAAGAACATATCCTGCCGGATCATGCCCACGAGCGTGCAGATGAGTTGGCGCGCGACAAAGCTTTTACCGGCGTGAGCGGCCCGCGTTTTGCGGACCTGCACGAAACCCGTGGTGAGGATGAGGTTGAGCGCCAGAAAGCCCTGGTGGGCAATACCCAGACGCTGAACACCGTGGGGCGTGAACTCAATTACCTGCTTGAGCGGATTCGATCGGGCAGCATTGGGAGCGGTGACGTTCTCGACTACCTGCAAAAGAATAAAGTCGAGCTTCACCCCGACAGCGCTTACCGCCAGGTCGGGAGCACCGACTCAGGGAGCACCATTAGCCTCAAGGAATTCCTTGAGATCAATGGCTGGGACGTGCCAACCACGCCCGAGGAGGTGGAGAACCTGACGAATTATCTGCTCAGGCCTGAACTCCAGGCGCCGCTCCATGGCAATTATGGCGGTGCGCTGGAATGGCAGCCCCCGCTTGCGCCCGAGGCGGCGAATCAGCTGCGGTCCGACCTGCGCCGCGGCAAGATCGGCGACGTTGATTTGAACGGCGCCAGGAACGTAGTGGAATACCTCATGCAGGGCAAGTCGTTCACGCCTTCCGAGCTGGCTGACCCGCAGCGGGTGCTCGACTCGCTGATCCGCTCCCCCAAGGGCAAGGCGTTGGGCGAGGCCCTCCAGGCAAAATTTGACGCGCAGTCCATCAAAGGCAGTGCCACTGATTGGCTGTTGGCAGCCATGAGTGTGGACAAAGACAACTCGTTCCGCGCGACAGACCCCAGGTCCAGGCATCACATCGCCGGTTTTGCCGTGACCGGGAACAGTACCTGGGGCAAACCCGCATCCGGTATCGTCAGCCGGTTGGCCGAACATCTTGTCAGCACCGGCAAGGCATCGTCACCCGAGGCAGCGGCGCTACAAGCGCATCTGCTGCTCTCCACCCGCGCTCCGGAGTTCCTGGTTAAAGACATCCCGGACCAGGTCACCCCGGGTTCACATAGTTGGGTCAGTTTTGTCACCGCGGTAGAACGCATCGAAGCGAAGTCTCCGGGTTCAACCGCAGGGATGTCCTATGGGCAGGTCATGCTCCACGCTGAGGTCGCGCCGGTCTCCGCCCAGGAGCGTTATGTCGAATATGCCGCCCAGCAAGAGGCGCTCAAGGATTGGGGAAGCGCGAACGGTATGCCGTATCCGGTGACCGAAGGCCAAATGAATGATGTACGCGATGCATTCGATGCGCAGATCACCGAGCTGAGCGCGGCCAGTCAAACACAGAGCATGCCGATGCCATTACGCAAGGAAATGGCCCTGGAGCAATTGCGCAAAGCCCTGCCGGGCATGGATACGGCAACCCTGGAAGACAAGAGCATCACGCTGGAACCCGCCCATAGCGATTTCCCGGGGCCTTATTCGATCCTCGACTTGTATATGAAGGACGCGCTTCACCATCGACCTGGCGTCGAAGAACCACCGGCCGTAGGGGTACTTGGAATTGGGCCCCCGCCCCCCGCTGACAATCATTGGGTGACCTCATCCAGTACGTTGAACCTCAGCGAGGTGCTGGAAAAAACCAAAGACCTGCCAAGTATGCCGAACGTGTTCCAGGACGCGTTCGGGGAATACGCCGACGGCATCGAAAAAAGCGTCGCGACCCAGGTCAAGTGGATGGTTTCGCGGCTCCCTGAAGAAGACCGTAAAAACCTGGAATACGGCGAAATCACAGTGGTCAGGGAAGTCGACGTCGATAAGGACAACTTTGGCAAGGAAACCCGCAAGCGGGTGCCCGACGACAATTGCCTGCTGGTGAAAACCAGGCGCAACAACCAGGTGCACATCTACGAAATCAATCTCAGGACCGCAAAGATTACCGAGCGTACGGACCTGGGTGACTTCACGGCAGGCAAACAGCCTTCCAATCACACCCATTACCATAAAGACCTGGAAGAAGTCATACCTTCGGGCGAGTACGCACCCGGGTTGACGGATGAAAAAATCCAGGCCGCCAACCCCAAGAGCTTTGACAGTGCCCGAACGTCTTATATTGCCGATGCCATGGTGAAGGATGTTGATATTCGGTCATTCAAAAAAGAGGCCGAGGGGCTCACCACGCTTGATACCGAGGTTCCATTTTACAAGAAAGTCAATGAATTCCTCCTCAACCTGATCCCCTTGAGGTCGGCAATCGTCAACTTTCAAAACGGCAACATCGGCGAAGGTGTCGGCGACCTGGCCCTGGATATATTTGGGTTTGCCGTGGGCCTCGGTGCGGCAGCCAGGGGGGCCAAGGCCGTGGCCGCCGGCGCATCGGCTTTCAGCAAGTTCGCCCAGGGCGCGAAGATTGTCGGGCGCGCGGCGCTGGGGAGTTTCAATCCGTTGAGCGGAGCTGATGATCTGGCCCGGAGTGCATTGAAGCTGGGGCGCACCACGCTGACCGCTGGACGTAACGGCGTCAATCATCTGCGTGGCGCCTTGCGCAGTGTCGACCTGACGTCACTGGCGAAAAAGCCCGGCATTGCCGAAGGCACTTACAAGGCGGCCAATGCGACCGAAGAAGCCAAGGTGTTTGCGAAGTTTGATGACGCCACCGGTAATTGGCACGCCTTGAATGTGAAAACCAGACAGCCCTTTGGCGAGCCGCTGGAAAATTTCAAAGCTGACGCCGTGCCGGTAGAAGCGCTTCGCGACAAACTGGAGAAGCTCCATGCCAAAACGGGATACACCGGGACAATCTGCTACGAAAAAACCATGTTCGTCGGGATGGCAGACAATGCACTCCCGTTGAAAACTCGCGAGGCCGTGCTGGGCAGTGTGGTCAGGAGCGGGGATTCCAATTACACGCAACGCTACAAGGATCTGATGGGTATTACTGTCGAGAATACCAGCGCCGTATTCAGGCCCGCGGACATTACCGAATCAGGCGTTATCAACTTCATGAGCAATAAAGCAGACGGCAATATCGTACACACCGCCTATATTCAAAAGAGCAGTGATGGAAAGCTCTATATCTACAACACCAACCAAGCCGGCCTGGACAAAGCCATGTTCGATGCCACTGGCACTCTTGATCAATCGGTCGGTGCAACGGTATTCAGTCTTGATAATGACGGGCTGCAAAAGTTTCTCGACTCGGGGTTCACCTTTTCCTTCACCCCAAACAGCACCCTCAATGCCAACGTAACACGCCTGGCGACCTGACAAACCGCGCATTGTCCGGGCAGGCAATGCGCGTTTTTTGAACCTCTCTCTCCCGGCAAACCTCAAACGTTCACACAGACCATGCCCGGGACTATTCAATGACCTTCATCCTATGGATGGCCGTACTGGGCGCGGTGTTGCTCACCCTCGCCCTCACCTCCTCCTACCTGCGCTGGATGCCGGTCACCACCTCGGCGGTGTGCCTGTTGCTCGGCGTGGGTATCGGCCCGCTGGGCATGGACCTGCTGCATCTGGACATCAAGGCCTCGGCCAGTTGGATGGAACACCTGACGGAAGTCGCGGTGCTGTTTTCGCTGTTCGTCAGCGGGCTGAAACTGCGTCTGCCCCTCAAGCACCGAACCTGGCGCATTGCGTTTGGCATGGCCGGGCCGGTGATGCTCTTGACCATCCTCGGGACGTGCCTGGTGCTGCATTGGCTGCTGGGGTTGTCGTGGGGGGTTTCACTGCTGGTGGGGGCGATCCTTGCGCCCACCGACCCGGTGCTCGCGGGCCTGGTGCAGGTCAATAACGCGCAGGATTATGACGCGCTGCGCTTCGGTCTTTCCGGTGAGGCAGGCTTGAACGACGGCACGGCCTTCCCGTTCGTGATCTTTGCGCTGATTTTCATGCAGCACGGCGGGTTCGACGGTGACTGGCTGGGCGGCTGGGTGCTGAAAAACCTGCTCTGGGCCGTACCTGCCGGGCTGCTCGTGGGCTACTGGATGGGGCGTGGCATCGGTCGCGTCACCCTGAAGATGCGTATCACCAATGCCGACAGCACCCTGTCACCGAATGACTACCTGACGCTGGCGCTGATCGCCCTCGCCTATGTGGTGGCCGAAGCCATCGGCGGCTACGGCTTCCTGTCGGTATTTGCCGCCGGCCTGGGGCTGCGCCAGGCCGAGTTCAAGTCCACCGGCAACTCACAAACCCCGGCGGAACATCTGGCACAGCCGGTGGTTGGCCACATGGAAGTTGAGCCGGAGCATGCGTTGCATGGCGATGTCGGGCAACTGCAGGACACGCAAATCGCCGCCGGGGTGATGATGGGCGACATGCTCGCCTTTGGTGGGCTGGTAGAGCGTTCGATGGAAGTGTTCCTGGTGACCTTGCTGGGCGTGGTGCTGATCAGCCATTGGGACTGGCGGGCGCTGGCGGTGGGGGCGGCGCTGTTTTGCGTGATTCGCCCCCTCAGCGTGCTGTCGATACCCTGGGGCGGCTTGCTGAATCGCCATCAGCGCGGGCTGGTGGGCTGGTTCGGGATTCGCGGGATCGGCAGCATCTACTACCTGTTCTATGCCATCAACCACGGGCTGGTGGGCACCAGCAGTGCGGTCGCGGTGAACCTGACGCTGTCAGTCATTGCCCTGAGCATCGTCGTTCATGGTCTCAGCACGCAGCCGATGCTGGCGTGGTATGAACGACGTGCCCAGGCACAACAATGACGTCTACTCCTGGTTTTCAGTGTTGCCGACGTCAGCGGCATCATCCAGGTCGTTAAGCGGTACTTCGGCATCATCCATCAATGAACCCGGGTCTTCATTGCCCGGGTCATTGAGTTCATCGTCTTCGTCTATTTCAACTGACATCACCGTCTCCTCTAACCGCCTTGGGTATCGATATCGGCATCGGTTTCAGGCTTGGGCTCGCGCTCGGGCTTGAAGTCTGGACTGTAGTCGTTTTCCTTGGCCTTGGGGTCGCTGGCAGGCGTCGGGTCTTTCGCCGCGTCGGCCGCGGTGCCGGGGGCCGGTTCGCCGCGGTCGATGGCGGGATCGTTACGGTTGCTGGTTTGCGGGTCGTTGTCTGTGCTCATGGCTCACCTCTGTTGGAAAACGCAGGCTGCGTAAAGGTAAGGTCCCGTGCGGGTCGGTGAAGTTCCAATTGCTTATGAGCCGGGGTTGTCCACCTGGATGTAAAACGCGTAGGCCCCCAGCATCACCCAGAACACCATGAACAGCCAGGGCGCGCGCATCGAGAACAACAGCGACTTGCGATAGCCCTTGTGGGACGACTCCATCTCACTGAACAGTGGCGACTCATCGTAGGCCAGGCCCATCACCGGCTCGCTGCGCAGCAGTTCGCTCTGCTTGTAATGCCAGTGGTCGATGATTTCGTAGGCCGCCCGAATCCCCGGCCAGGCGTTGAGGGAACTGAGAATGCCCAGGGTCGCCAGGAACACGGGCACCACCAGGGTGAACAGCTTGCCCCATTCAGGGTTCAGGTTGCCCATGCCGGACACGAAGGCGATTACCAGGAATGACTGGGCCGTGAGGTAGGCGTCGGTGCGGTTGGCCAGGATGCTGGTTTCGTACTGGATTTCACGCCGGTAAAAGTCGAGACGGTCCTTGGGCGAACCGAAAATCTTCGCGTTGTGTTCGCTGTGGTCGGTCAGGCTCGATTCCGGGGTGTCGGGTGAGATGATTCTGGGCACATCCGTGCTCCGTGCTGGCATTTGAAGCAGTTTAGAAGAACCGGGCTGGTGCAAAGTTCAAGTAATCAGTGCACCGTTTTGAGGCGATAGGGCCGCATCGGTGGCGCGGGAGCTTGGTGCCGCTGGACCGGGACAGCGCTTCGGTGCGCAGCGGTCTGGTTCCTTTTTGGGGCCGCTGCGCAGCCCAGCGGGAGCAAGCTCCCTCGCCACAAGGTGGATGGCACAGGCATTGCTTTAGTCCTTTATCTGCCCGGATACAGGAGCAATCGTTACCCCCCGACCCAGAGCCCACCCCAAAAGAAAGTAAGGACCAGGCCTGCTGGCACCATCAGCCACGGGCTCATAAAAAAATGCGTTTTCTAAAGCGGCAGTGCCAAAGCGCAGTTAGTCCCGGCACTGACAAGGTAATTGGAATGGCTCGATCTTTCTTTGATGAAATGAATGACGCACAAGGCGTTTGCCGTGCGCATTATCAGGAATTCTCCCGCTGGCTGGCCAACACGCCGCCAGAACTGCTGGCCCAGCGCCGCCGTGAAGCCGACCTGCTGTTTCACCGCGCCGGGATCACCTTCACCCTGTATGGCGACGAGCAAGACACCGAGCGCCTGATCCCCTTCGATATCATCCCCCGCAGCATCCCCGCCAGTGAGTGGAGTGTCATCGAGCGTGGCTGTATCCAGCGGGTGAATGCGCTGAACATGTTCCTTGCCGACATCTACCACGACCAACGCATCATCAAGGCCGGGATCATTCCCGCCGATCAGGTGCTGGGCAACGAGGGATACCAGAAAGCCATGGTCGGCCTGGACCTGCACCGCGATATCTACTCGCACATCTCCGGGGTCGACCTGGTGCGCGATGGCGACGGCACCTACTACGTGCTCGAAGACAACCTGCGTACCCCCAGCGGCGTGAGCTACATGCTCGAAGACCGCAAGATGATGATGCGCCTGTTCCCCGAGGTGTTCGCCAAGCAACGCATCGCCCCGGTGGACCACTATCCCAACCTGCTGCTCAAGACCCTGAAAAGCTCCAGCCGCCTGGACAACCCGAATGTGGTGGTGCTGACGCCGGGCCGGTTTAACAGCGCGTTCTTCGAGCATGCATTCCTGGCCCGGGAAATGGGCGTGGAGCTGGTAGAAGGCGCCGACCTGTTCGTGCACGACCTCAAGGTGTTCATGCGTACCACCGACGGCCCCAAGGCCGTGGATGTGATCTACCGCCGCATCGACGATGCCTTCCTCGATCCGCAGGCTTTCAACCCCGATTCGATGCTCGGCGTGCCCGGCCTGGTCGCGGCGTACTGCGCGGGCAACGTAGTGCTGGCGAATGCGATCGGCACCGGCGTGGCGGACGACAAGTCGATCTACCCGTACGTGCCGGAAATGATCCGGTTCTACCTGGATGAAGAGCCGGTCCTGCAAAACGTGCCGACGTTCCAGTGCCGCAAGCCGGATGAGCTGTCCCACGTACTGGCGCACCTGCCGGAACTGGTGGTCAAGGAAACCCAGGGTTCCGGCGGCTACGGCATGCTGGTGGGCCCGGCGTCCAGCGCGGCCGAGATCGAGGACTTCCGCCAGCGTATCAAGGCCCGCCCTCACGCCTACATCGCCCAACCGACCTTGAGCCTGTCCACTTGCCCGACATTTGTCGAAAACGGCATCGCGCCGCGGCATATCGACCTGCGACCGTTCGTGCTCTCGGGCAAGGAAACCCGCCTGGTACCCGGTGGCTTGACCCGCGTGGCGCTGCGCGAAGGCTCATTGATCGTCAACTCGTCGCAAGGCGGCGGAACCAAGGACACCTGGGTGGTGGAGGGCTGAGTATGCTGAGTAGAACCGCCGCAGATCTGTATTGGATGTCCCGTTACCTGGAGCGTGCCGAGAACCTGGCGCGCATGCTGGAAGTCAGTTATTCGCTGTCGTTGATGCCCCAGGCCGGGCGCAGTGACGGGCTGGACGAGTTGGCCATGTCGCTGCTCAGCAGCGGCACCCTGGACAGTTACCTTGAGCGCCATCAGCAACTGGACGCCGAGCGCATGCTGCACTTCTTCGCCCTCGACGAGGAAAACCCCGCCAGTATCTACAACTGCCTGCGGGCTGCACGGGGTAATGCCCATGCGGTGCGGGGACGGATCACGGCTGATATGTGGGAAAACCTCAACGCCACCTGGCTGGAGATGCGCAGTATTGCGGCCGGCGGGTTGGCGCGGCATGGCATCAGCCACTTTTGTGACTGGGTGAAGCAGCGCTCGCACCTGTTTCGTGGGGCGACGTCCGGGACGATCATGCGTAACGATGCGTATCGGTTTATTCGGCTGGGGACGTTTGTCGAGCGGGCGGATAACACGTTGCGGTTGCTGGACGCGCGGTATGAAATGTTTGGGGAAGAGTCCGAGGAAGTCAGCGACCTTTCGGCACGCGGGTATTACCAGTGGAGCGCGTTGTTGCGGGCGCTGTCGTCGTTTGAGGCGTATACCGAGCTGTACCCGAATGCGCTGAATGCGCGGTCGGTGTCGGAGTTGTTGCTGTTGCGCAGTGATGTGCCGCGCTCGTTGCATGCGTGTATCGAGGAGTTGAGCCATATCCTGGCGGACCTGCCGGGGAGTTATGGGCGTACGGCCCAGCGTTTGGCGGCGGAGTTTGAGGCGCGGCTGAGGTATACAGGGATTGATGAGATTCTGGAGGATGGGCTGCATAGCCGGTTGACGGATTTTATCGACACCGTGCGGGAGTTGGCGCGGGCGATTCATAGCTCCTACCTTGAAGTCGTCTGATAATCGTGATGATCGTTCCCACGCTGATCGTTCCCACGCTCCGCGTGGGAATGAATCCGGTGACGCTCCGCGTCACGACTTCAAGAGCGGACGCAGAGCGCCCTGGCGGCATTCCCACGCAGAGCGTGGGAACGATCGTCCAGCGTGGGAACGATCGTCGAAAGTGGGAACGATCATAGGTCTACTGGTTTTTCACCAGTACCGGTTCTGCGCGGTACTGCTCAGGGAACAATTTTTTCAGCTGGGCGACCTTTGGCAGGTCGTTGATCACGATGTAGGGGTACGACGGGTTTTCGGTCAGGAAGTCCTGGTGATAGGACTCCGCCGGGTAGAAGGCTTTGCCCATCTCGATCTTGGTCACGATCGGCTTGTCGAAGGCTTTCGCGGCGTCGAGCTGGGCGATGTAGGCCTGGGCGACTTTTTGCTGTTCGGCGTTCTGGGCAAAGATCGCCGAGCGGTACTGGGTGCCGCTGTCCGGGCCCTGGCGGTTGAGTTCCGTGGGGTTGTGAGCGACCGAGAAGTAGATCTGCAGCAGCTTGCCGTAGCTGACCTTGCTCGGGTCGTAGGTCACGGCGACGGACTCGGCGTGGCCGGTATCGCCGCCGCTGACGCTTTCGTACTGCGCGGTGCTCGCCGCGCCGCCGTCATAGCCGGAGACGGCGTTTTTCACCCCTTGTACATGCTGGAACACACCCTGCACGCCCCAGAAGCAGCCGCCGGCGAAGACCGCGGTTTGCAGGTTGTTCGCGTCTGCCGGCAGGTCCATGGCCGGCGGCGCGATGGCCACGGCGTCGTCGGACGGGCCGAAGGAGAACGCCGAGCTGTGGCCGACAAAGGCGGCGAACGCCAGGGCCGGTAAGTACTTAAGCAGTTTCATCTCAGTCACTCCGAAACATCAGGATAAATGCGGTCAACTGTGGGAGCTGGCTTGCCTGCGATTGAGGTGGTGAATTCAACATCGCTATCGCAGGCAAGCCAGCTCCTACATGATCGGGTTAACCATGCCAAATTTCGCTATGGGTTAGCCGAAGGTGAAGGCATAGGCCGCCACTTGCGGGTCCAGGAACTCGATGGTGAAGGTCCGGTCCTTGACCGCGCCCGGCTGGCGCACCAGTTGATACAAACGTTGTTCGGTCACGGTGCCGCTGCCATCCGGTGCGACGTCGGTGCCGTGGGCATCCCCCGGCGCCTGGCCGTCGATGCTGACCTTGAAGCGCACCGGCTTGCCGTCGGCGCCCGGGCCCAGCACCAGGTGCAGGTCACGGGCGTGGAAGCGGTAGACGATCTTGCCGTTGGCCGCTGCGAGGGTGGCTTGCTGGCCGCCGACGTTCCATGGGCCTTCCAGGGTCCAGTTATTCAAGGCCAGGTTGCCGGCTGCCGGGTAGTTCACCACCTTGTCGGTGCCCAGGGTGCCGGTGGTCACGAAGTTCTCGGCGCGCTGGAAGCCCAGGTAGGTTTCCGGCGACTGCACTTCGTTCATGTCCGGTGCGGCCTGGATGCCCTTGGCATCGGCTTCGATCAAGCCGCCCGCCACCTTGGTAGCGCCCGCCTCACGCAGCAGTTGCTGGATCACTCGTTCGGACTCGGCGTAGTCACCCTCTCCAAAATGGTGATAGCGGATCTGGCCCTTGGCATCGGCAAAGTAATGCGCCGGCCAGTACTGGTTGTTGAAGGCGCGCCAGATCTTGTAGTTGTTGTCGATGGCCACCGGGTAAGTGATGCCCAGGTCCTTCATGGCCTTGGTGACGTTGTTCACGTCGCGTTCGAAGGCGAATTCCGGAGCGTGCACACCGATCACCACCAGGCCCTGGTCGCGGTATTTCTCGGCCCAGGCCTTGACGTACGGCAAGGTGCGCAGGCAGTTGATGCAGGAGTAGGTCCAGAAATCCACCAGCACCACCTTGCCTTTCAACGCCTCGGCAGTCAGTGGCTCGGAGTTGAGCCATTGCACCGCACCGTCCAGCGGCGGCAACTGGCCTTCCACTGGCAGCGTGTCACTGTGGTTGGCGGCCATCATCGCGCCGCCGGCCATCATCGCCCCGCTCTTCTGTTCAGGCTTGGCGCTGAGTTTCTCCACCAGGCTTTGTTCCAGGCCACCGGTTGACGCCGTCGACAGGCGCGCCAGGATCCCGGTGTCCAGGCCCAGGGCGATGGCCGCCACACCGGCCAACATCAGGGCGCCGAGACCACGACGCAGCCATTCACCAGCGCCCAGCGAACGCTTCATGAAACCGAAGACTTTACCGCCGACCAGCAGCGCCAAGGCCAGGGAGGTGGCAGCCCCTGCCGCGTAGGCCAGCAAGAGCAAGGTAGTGCCGATACTGGCGCCCTGCAGCGCGGCGCCCGTCAGCACCAGCCCGAGGATGGGCCCGGCGCACGGCGCCCACAGCAGCCCGGTGGCCACGCCGATCAGGAACGATGCGCCCGGACGCGGCCGCGAATCGGCCCCGGCGGCTTCCGACAGGCGACTGCCCGCGGCCACCAGCGGCCGGGTCAGGCGCTCGGACAGGCTTGGCAGCAGCAGCGTCAGCCCGAATAGCGCAACAAACAGCAACGCGAGCCAGCGACCGTACTGATTGACTTGCACCACCCAACCGCCGCCCACCGCCGCGAGCGAGGCGACCAGGGCGAAGGTCATCGCCATCCCCAGCAGCAGCGGCAAGCCACTGCGCAAAAACGGCTGCCCGGTGCGAGCGAAGACAAAAGGCAGAACCGGCAGGATGCAGGGACTGACAATCGTCAGCACGCCGCCCAGATATGCGAGAACCAAAAGCCACATGGGGTAGACCCTTATAGGAAGACATTGAATTAAGTCGCGGTGAACGTCATGGCTGCGCCGTTCATGCAGTAGCGCAGGCCGGTGGGTGCCGGGCCGTCATCGAACACGTGGCCCTGATGACCGCCGCAGCGGCGGCAGTGGATTTCCTTGCGTACCACGCCGAAGGAGGTGTCGACGCGGCTGGCCACGGCGTTTTCCAGGGGTTGCCAGAAGCTGGGCCAGCCGGTGTGGCTTTCGAATTTGGTGGCTGAGGCGTACAGGGGCAAAGCGCAACCGGCGCAGGCGAAGGTGCCGTTGCGGTGTTCACTGTTGAGGGCGCTGCTGTAGGGGCGTTCGGTGCCCTCCTCCCGCAGGATCGCGTACTGCTCGGCGGTCAGCAGGGTGCGCCATTCGGCGTCGGTGTGGCTGACTTCGAAATGTTCGGCGGCTTCGGCTTCGGCGATCAGGGCGGGGCCGGCGTTGATTTTTTGCAGCAGGCCACCGGCGATTACCGCGAGGCCGAGGCCGCCGCCGGCGAGCAGGATCTGTCGACGTGAATACATGAGTTGCTCCTCACACAAGTGCGGATGGCTGGTGAAGCCCCTATGGCTGACAAACAAACTGTGGCGAGGGAGCTTGCTCCCGCTGGAGTGCGCAGCGCTCCCGGCTTTTTTGGGGCCGCTGCGCGACCCAGCGGGAGCAAGCTCCCTCGCCACAATGAGGGGGGCGTACTTTTGCCGTTGCGATGAGTAAGGTTAGGCCCGGGGTGGTCGCGGAATCCTCACGCAGAGTTAAACAATTCGTGATAACTACACTGTTGCAAAAGCCGCACAATGCGCGAATCAAGAAGACAGGTTTTTATCAATGGATCAGCCCAAACGTGTCCTGGTGGTCGAGGACGATGCCCATATTGCCGATTTGATCTGCCTGCACCTGCGGGACGAGCAGTTCGAGGTGGTTCACAGTGCCGATGGTGACGAAGGCCTGCGCCTGCTGGAGCAAGGCGGCTGGGATGCGTTGATCCTTGACCTGATGCTGCCCGGCGTCGACGGCCTGGAGATCTGCCGGCGGGCCCGGGCGATGACGCGCTACACGCCGATCATTATCACCAGTGCCCGCTCCAGCGAGCTGCATCGCATCCTCGGCCTGGAACTGGGGGCGGATGACTACCTGGCCAAGCCGTTTTCCATGCCGGAGCTGGTGGCGCGGGTCAAGGCGCTGCTGCGCCGGGTCGACGCCATGGCGCGCAACTTGAAGATGGACGCCGGCAGCCTCGACCTCGGCCAGTTGTTCATCAACCCGCTGACCCGTGACGCCACCCTGCAAGGCCAGCGGCTGGACCTCACGCCCCGGGAATTCGACCTGCTGTACTTTTTCGCCCGCCAACCGGGCAAGGTATTCTCGCGCATGGACCTGCTCAACGCCGTGTGGGGCTACAGCCACGAAGGTTACGAACACACCGTCAATACCCATATCAACCGCCTGCGGGCCAAGGTCGAGGCCGATCCGGCCAACCCGGCGCGCATCCTCACGGTGTGGGGCCGTGGCTACAAGTTTGCCGAGCAATCGGCATGAGGCTGACCCTTACCCAGCGCCTGTCCCTGGTGTTCGCGCTGTTGCTGCTGATTTGCAGCGGCACGTCGGCCTGGCTGCAAGTGCGCTCCAACCACATGCATGAACTGGAAGTGGTGCAAGGCCTGTCCCGCGACCTCGCCGCGCACATCGCCCGGGATACGCAGTTGATGGACGCCGACGGTCTCAAGCCGGACGCGGTGCGCAACCTGTTCAGCCAGTTGATGCTGGTAAACCCGAGTGTCGAGGTGTACCTGCTGGATATTAACGGGCGCGTGGTCGGCAACGCTGCGCCCAGCGGCCACCTGCGCCGCGACCAGGTCAACCTGGAACCGGTGCGCCGTTTCCTCAGCGGCGCGATGCTGCCGATCCTCGGCGACGACCCACGCAGCGTCGACGGCCTCAAGGTGTTCAGCGCCGCGCCGCTGCGGGTCAACGGCCAGCAGGCCGGCTACCTGTATGTGGTGCTGCTGGGCGAAGCCCATGATGTGTTCGACGCCCGGGATGCCACCGGCATGGCACTGAACATCGCCCTGTGGTCCATCGCCCTGGTGGCATTGTTGTGCTTGCTCGCGGGTTTGACCGCGTTCGCCTGGATCACCCGGCCCTTGCGGCAACTGACCGAGAAGGTCGGCCAGTTCGACATCAACGGCGCACCGAAAGTCCCGCAGGCCGTGGCGCCCGAGGTTGCCAGCCAGGATGAAATCGCCGTGCTCGACCACGCCTTCGTGCAGATGGAGAACCGCCTGGGTGAACAGTGGCGCGCCATCACCCACCAAGAGCAGGAACGCCGGGAGATGGTCGCGAATATTTCCCATGACCTGCGCACACCGCTGGCCTCCTTGCATGGCTACCTGGAAACCCTGTCCCTGAAAGACGCCAGCCTGACCCCGCAGGAACGCCGGCGTTACCTGGGCATCGCCCTCGACCAGAGCCGCAAGGTCGGCGGGCTGGCCCAGTCGCTGCTGGAACTGGTACGCCTGGAACACGGGTTTGTGCAGCCGGTCATCGAAGGCTTTTCGTTACCCGACCTGGTGCAGGACATTTTCCAGAAGTTCGAACTGACCGCGGAAGCCCGGGCGATCACCCTCACCGCCAGCCTGCCACCGGTGGTGCCAACCGTATTGGCCGACCTGGGCCTGATCGAACGGGTACTCACCAACCTGCTGGATAACGCCCTGCGCCATACCCCGCCCAATGGCGAAGTTGAAGTGACCCTGGCCCCCAAGTCCGGTTTTGTTGAAGTCACGGTGAGCGACAGCGGCCCCGGGATTTCGGCGGATCTGCGCGAAGGTCTGTTCCTGCGCGCCTTCACCATTGGTGGGGCTCGACGCGATGGCGGCCTGGGCTTGCGCATCGTGCACCGGATCCTGCAACTGCACGGTCAGGAAATCCGCCTGATCGATGTGCCAGGACGCGGCGCGACGTTCACGTTCGCCCTAGAAACCCGAGCAGCAGTTCGTTGACCTTGGGCCCCTGCTCGTTCTGAATCCAGTGGCCGCAGTTGGCCAGGACGCTTTGTTGCAGGTTCGGCACGACGTCGGGCATGCGCTTCAGGGTGTGGGCTTCGAATACGCCGACCGGGTCGCGGTCGCCGATCAGGAACAGCGTCGGTTGCAGCACCTGCCTGCCGGCGAGGAACTCGGTGCGCTGCCAGTTGCGTTCGAAGTTGCGGTACCAGTTCAACGGGCCGCGAAAGCCGTCATTGGCGAAGGTATGAACATACACGTCGAGGTCCTGCTGGCTGCACCAGGCCGGGAGCGTACCGGGCAGCGGCACACCTTCCAGCAGCTTCGCGCTGGCGGGTTTCTTCTGCAGGAAAACGTCCTGGTCCTGCATGAACAGCCGTAATGTCCGCTCGATATCGGCATCCAGTTCCTTTTCAGCCACGCCCGGGGCCTGGAAGTACAGGATGTAATTGAAGCGATCGGCGTACAGCTCGCGCATGATCTCGATCACCGGCCTGCGGGAGCGTCCGGCGAACGGTACCGACATCGTCACCAACTGGCTGACGCGCTCTGGCTCGAGCAACGCCAGGTGCCAGGCCACCACGGCGCCCCAGTCATGGCCAATCATGACGACCCGGCGATGCCCGAACAGGTCCATGGCGCCCTGGATATCGGCGCACAGGGTCAGCAGGTCATAGTCGGCCACTTCCGGCGGCGCGCTGGATTGTCCATAGCCGCGCATTTCCGGGACAAACACCCGATAACCCTGGGCCACCAGCGCCGGAATCTGCTCGCGCCAGGAGTGCCAGCACTCGGGAAACCCATGCAGCAACCACACCGGCGGGCCGCTCTCGGGGCCGGCGATGTGCACGTTCAACTCAATGCCGTTGACCTTGACCTTCTGCTGCTGGATTTCGCTCATCACTGGGTTCCTTGTGTGGGGTTCGCTCGCGGTATTCCCGGGGAGAACAAGCCATCACGCGCTTGAAAGCATTGCTGAAAGCGCTGTCTGACTGATAACCCAGGGACTGGCCGATCGTGGACACGCTGTTGTCGCTGGCTTTCAAGGCCTGTACCGCCAGGTGCATACGCCAGCGGGTCAGGTATTCCTGCGGTGCCAGCCCTACCCGTTGCTTGAAGTGCAAGGCGAAGGTGGAGCGGGATTGACTCGCCACGCCGGCCATTTCACTCAATGTCCAGCGCCGGGCGGGTGCTGCGTGAATTTCCCGCAGCACCGGGGCCAGCCTTGGATCCGTCAAGGCTCCCAGCCAGCCGGTGGTATGGGTGCCCATGGAAGATTGATAGAGCCGCAGGATTTGCACCAGCATCATTTGCGCCAAATGCTCGGTCATCAGCGCCGCGCCTTGTAGCGGGCTGGCGTATTCCCGGGCCAGGCGATCCAGGCACCAACGCAACACGGCGGCCTGTTCGGAGTTGGCACTCACGCGCAACACCGGCGGCAGGCTGTCCAGCAACAGTCGGGCGTCGTCCCCGTAGATAAATCGTCCGCCGATCAAGAACAGATCCACCGTGGCACCCACCGTGGCGATGCCTCCCACCGCATCGGCATACACCTCACGTGCATCGAGTCCTTCAGGGCACAGATTGCTGGACAGCCTCCACGGGCGTGCCTGGGTCAACAGGAAACAATCTCCCTCATACAAGCGTATCGGTACTGCCAGCCCTTCCACTTCCAGCCAGCAACTGCCCTCCACCACCGCGTTGAACTTGATGCCATCCGGCGCCGCAAAGTCAATGGCCCAGGTGCCCCCAGCCTTCAGGCCGGCGAAGGTCGAGCGATGGCTTTTTAACAGTGCCAGCACATCGGAAAGGGTATCCATAAAAGCTCCGGACGATCGCGACAGAAACACGGACTCTAGGGCATTCCGCGTCCGGGCTCCAGCGAGAGACTCTAGGCCTCCCATAAGGAGATCTTTCATGGCTGACAAACAAACCCCAATTGGCAGCGGCTTCGATGCCGGCACTACCGCCCGGCAAGCCTTGGCGGGCAGCGATTTGCGAGGCAAGACGGTGATTGTCACCGGTGGCTACTCTGGCATTGGCCTGGAAACGGTTCGCGTGTTGGTCGACGCGGGTGCGCAGGTGATCGTTCCCGCGCGGGATCCTGAAAAGGCCGAACGCAACCTCTCGGGCATCATCGGTGTTGAACACGCCAGCCTGGATTTACTCGACCCGATTTCCATCGACCGTTTTGCCGAAAACTTCCTCGCCAGCGACCGGGCATTGAACCTTCTGATCAATAGCGCCGGAATCATGGCCACACCACTGCAACGGGATACGCGAGGTTTCGAAGCGCAGTTCGCCACCAACCACCTGGGCCACTTCCAGCTAACCGCGCGGTTGTGGCCGGCGCTGCGTGAGGCTAATGGCGCACGAGTGGTTTCGGTATCATCCCTCGGCCATCGTCTCAGCCCTGTGCATTTCGATGACCCGCAATTTGAACACCGCCCCTATGACAAGTGGCTCGCCTACGGCCAATCAAAAACCGCCAACGCACTGTTCGCGGTAGCACTGGACCGACGAGGTAAAGCGGAGGGTGTGCGCGCATTTTCCGTGCACCCGGGGGAAATCCTCACCGACTTGATCCGCTACCTGGACAAGGACGACCTGGCATTCGTCGGCGCACTGGATGAGCACGGCAATATCCGCCGCGCCAGTCACTACAAGAGCCCCGAGCAAGGCGCCGCGACCTCGGTGTGGTGCGCTGTCAGCCCGCAACTGGAGGGCATGGGCGGACTCTACTGCGAAGATTGCGATGTGGCCGCTTGGTCGCAGGATGACACCAGCCGTAACGGCGTATGGCCCTGGGCTGTCGACCCGGAGCAGGCCGAACGCTTATGGGCAGTGAGTCAGCAGTTGTGCAATGTCACGTTGTAGTCCGGGACCCCAGCGTTCATATTTGGCAGTCATGCACTGCCAATGAGCGACCTGAACCATGCAGCCTCCTGCCAGATACCTCGTGCCCCTTGCCGCCTCCCTTTGCGCCACCCTCGCCTGCGCCGACAGCCACGACCCACTGCTCGCCAAGCGCGTGGATGCGGTGGTCGACAGCGCCATTGCCGACAATCGCCTGGTGGGCACCGTGGTGCTGGTGCTGCGGGACGGGCAGCTGGTTTATCACCGTGCTGCCGGCTTGGCGGACCGCGAAGACGGGCGCCCGATGACAGAGGACACGATCTTTCGCCTGGCATCGGTGACCAAACCGCTGGTATCCGCCGCCGCGATGCACCTGGTGGAACAAGGTCGCTTGGGCCTGGACGATCCGGTCAGCCGCTGGCTGCCCGATTTCAATCCCAAGCTGGCGGATGGCACCATCCCGGTGATCACCGTCAGCCAGTTGCTCAACCACACCGCCGGCCTCAGCTACGGATTTCTGGAAAGCCCGCACGGACCCTACCGCACCGCCGGGGTTTCCGATGGTTTGGGCGAGCCGGAAATCAGCTTTGCCGAGAACCTGAAGCGCATCGCCAGCGTGCCCTTGAGTTACCCGCCGGGTACCCGCTGGCAGTATTCGATGGCCACCGATGTGCTGGGTGCGGTACTGGAAAAGGCGTCCGGCCAGAGCCTGCCGGCATTGCTCCGCGACTCGGTGACCGAACCACTGGGGCTAAGCGATACCGGGTTTTCCGTGACGGATATAAAACGCCTGTCCGCCGCCTATCAGGATGGCTCGCCACAGCCGTTGCGCATGGTCGACAAGGCTACGATCACCTCGGGCACCAGCACTGCGCTGTTTGATGTGCGGCGGATTCTCGATCCCCAGGCCTACCCTTCCGGCGGCGCAGGCATGGCCGGGACGGCAGGTGATATTGCGCGGTTCCTGGAAACCATTCGCCGGGGCGGCGCTCCGATCCTGTCGGCACACAGCGTGCAGTTGATGGTCACCGATTCGGTCGGCGCCAAGGCGCAAACCCAGGACCCGGGCTGGGGGTTCGGTTATGGCTGGGCGGTGCTGGATGACCCGGCGTTGACAGGCACACCGCAATCCCGGGGCACCTTTGAATGGGGCGGCGCCTACGGTCACAGCTGGTTTGTCGACCCACAGCAGAAGCTTACGGTGGTGGCACTGACCAATACGGCTTACGAAGGCATGTCCGGCCAGTTCACCCACCAGTTGCGGGATGCGGTGTATCCGCCGCAGTGATCGACCACCAGCGCGGCAATAACTGCCGCACCCGCGCTTCGCCAAACCGGTCATCAATCAGCATTACCACCCCTCGGTCCTGCTGGCTGCGGATCACCCGGCCCGCGGCTTGCACCACCTTCTGGATGCCCGGATAAAGGTAGGTGTAGTCATAACCGGCGCCGAAAATCGCGCCCATCCGCAGCTTGAGCTGCTCGGTCACCGGGTTGAGTTGCGCCAGGCCCAGGGTGGCGATAAACGCGCCGATCAGCCGGGTGCCCGGCAGGTCGATGCCTTCGCCGAATGCCCCGCCGAGCACGGCGAAACCGATGCCCTGGCTGTGCTGGGTGAACTGGTCGAGAAACCCCTGGCGCTGCGCCTCGGCCATGCCCCGTGATTGCTGCCACAGCGGGATGTGCGGGTGTCGCTCGGCAAGCAATTGCGCCACTTGCTGCAGATAATCAAAACTGCTGAAAAACGCCAGGTAGTTGCCCGGCGCCTGGGCAAACTGCGCTGCAATCAGCTCGACGATGGGCTCCAGGGACGCCTGGCGATGCACAAACCGGGTGGAGATCCGGTCGACGATATGCACCCGCAGCTGCTCGGCCTTGAACGGTGATTCCACATCCACCCAGGCCGTGTCGGGCGGCATTCCCAGCAAGTCCGCGTAGTAGTGCCGCGGGCTCAGTGTTGCGGAAAACAACACGCTGCTGCGGGCCGCTGTCAGCCGGGGCCGAATGAATTCGGCGGGCACCACGTTGCGCAGGCACAGGTTTGATGAACTGCGCTTGCCGCTGAGTTCGCGTTTGCTGATGTCGAAAATGAAGTGTTCGTTGAACAGCTCGGCGACCTTGGCAAACTGCAACGCCTCGAAGTAGAAGGCTTGCAGTTCGCCATTGAGTGCCTCGGGATGGTCGTTGAAATATTCACCCATGGCGCTGGTGCACAGGCTCAGCGCCTGCAGCAGTTTGTCGGGTTTCTGGGCGTAGGCCTGATAAGGTGCCACTTGCTCCTTGTGCAGGGCATTCCACTCACGGTTCAGGCGCTGGAGCGGCTTTTTCAGCGGCTCGGGTGCGATCTCGCGCAGGGTCTTGAGCATGTACTGGTCGAGGGCCGCGCTGTACATCGAGCGGCCACGCTCCACCAGGTTGTGGGCTTCGTCCACCAGCACCGCGACGCGCCACTGGTTGAGCTGGGCCAGGCCGAACAGCATGGCGCCGAAGTCGAAGTAATAGTTGTAGTCGGCGACCACCACGTCGGCCCAGCGTGCCATTTCCTGGCTCAGGTAATAGGGGCAGACGTCATGGGCCAATGCGACTTCCCGCAGGTTGCGCTGGTCCAGCAGGCGCACGCGGGAAGCAGCTTCGCGGGCCGCCGGCAAGCGGTCATAAAAACCCTTCGCCAGTGGGCAGGAGTCGCCATGGCAGGCTTTGTCCAGGTGTTCGCAGGCCTTGTCCCGCGCCACCAGCTCCAGCACCCGCAATGGCAGATCGGGGCTGCTGTCATACAGCACCTGCGCCGCATCCAGCGCGAGTTTGCGGCCCGGGGTCTTGGCGGTCAGGAAGAACACCTTGTCCAGCTGTTGCGGCGCCATGGCCTTGAGCATCGGGAAAATCGTGCCGACGGTCTTGCCAATTCCGGTAGGCGCCTGGGCCATCAGGCAGCGGCCGGTGCTGACCGCCTTGTAGACCGTTTCCGCCAGGGCGCGCTGGCCCGGGCGAAACGCCGCATGGGGAAAGCCCAGGGCAACCGCTGCGGCATTGCGGGCTTCGCGCTGGTGCATTTCCTGTTCGGCCCAGCCGAGGAACAGGGTGCATTGCTGCACGAAGAATGCCTGCAGGTCGTCAGCCTGAAACCGTTGGCTGAGCAGCGTCTCGTGCTCGCCGACAATGTCGAAGTACACCAGCGCCAGGACAATCTCCGACAACCCGAGCTTCTGGCACATCAACCAGCCGTAGACCTTGACCTGGGCCCAGTGCAGTTGCCGGTGGTTGGCCGGTCGTTTGTCCAGGTCGCCGCGATAGGTTTTCACCTCTTCCAGCTGGTTGCGGTCCGGGTCGTAGCCATCCGCCCTGCCCCGGACTTTCAACTGCTGGTATTCGCCCTCCAGCGCGACTTCATTCTGGTAATGGGCGCTGCGCCGCGAGGCCACCGTGCGGTGGCCGACAATCCCTTCCTGGGCACTGGGAGACGGGGTAAAACGCAGGTCGAGGTCGCCGACCTTGGCGGTGAATTCACATAATGCACGCACCGCGACGCTGTAGCTCAAGCGGCCTGCCCCGCCCAGCGCACATAACACACAGTGACGGGCATCTGGTGTTCGCCGCAGAACTCCAGCCAGCGCAGCTGGTTGTCCTGCAGGCGATCACCGGGGCCTTTGACTTCGATCATGCGGTAGGTTTTTTCTTCGGGCCAGAACTGGATCAGGTCGGGCATGCCGGCGCGGTTGGCGCGGATATCCAGCAGCAGGCGTTCGAACCAGTGGCGCAGGTGCGCCGCTGGCAGGCAGTCGAGGGCCTGGTCGAGCAGTTCTTCGCTGAGCACGTTCCAGAACACGAAGGGTGACTGGATGCCCCATTTGTCTACATAACGCTGGCGAATGGTGTGCTTGTAGCGCCCATCGTCCAGTTGGCCCAGGCACTCGGCGAACAGCTCGGCGCGCCGCAGATGAAAATCCTCGCTGTGCAGGTCTACCGGCCCGCGCTGGAACGGGTGGAAAAACGACCCCGGCAACGGCGCGAAAATCGCCGGCCAGCACAGCAGGCCAAACAGCGAATTGATCAGGCTGTTCTCGACGTAATGCACGGGTGCACCATGGTCGCTGAGGTGCGCCTGTACGCAATACTCCACCGACATCATCGGTTCCGGGGCCGGCAGTTCGAGGTCCAGGCGCACGATCTCGCGGGGTTTTGCCCTGGGCAGCGCCGGCTCGCCGAGCTTGCGTCGCAGCCTGGGTATCACGCGCAGCAAGTGCTGCTGTTCGGCAGCGCTTTCCGGGGCCTGTTGCGCCTCACGGGCCAGCCCCATCGCCTGGGCAAAATCCTCCTGGCGCTCCAGCACCCGGATCAGCCGCGCCCGTGCGCCGGGATAGGTGCAGCCCCGGTAGATAGCTTCCGCCAGGGCCAACTCGGCGCTGCGCTCACAATACTGGCCCACCTGGAACAACAGCTTGGCTCGACGTTTCTCCAGCCAGGGGTTGTCGGTATGCAAGGTAGCGATTTGTTCCAGCACGCCATCGAGTGCCTCGCCCGCTTCAAAGGCCTGCTGGCACTGATGCAGGAACAGGAAGCCGTGCACATCGTCACGGCTGCGCAAACCGCGGGATTCGGCGCAGAATTCGACTTTCTCGTAGGTAAAGATGCCCAGGTCCGCCAGCACAAATTCCGACCAGTCCTGATAGAGATTACCGAAGAACATCAGGCGCAGGCGGTCGCACAGTTCCATCACGGTGAGGCTGTAAAGCTGATCGGCCAGGTCCGGGCACCAGTGCTGGAAGTGACGCAGTTCACAAAACTGCGTTGACAGCGTTTCCAGCCAGTCCGCCTTCCTGGCCTTGGGTTGCTCGATCCAGGGTTTGAACGCCGCCAGGATTTCCGCTTTCTGCAACAGGCCGAACAACTCGCCGAACGACAACAGGCATTGGTCCGTCACCCAACCCTGTTCCAGCAAAGGCACAACCGCCTCGTGCACCGCGCCGATCTCGACATAGTTGAGCTTGCCCGCCCGGAAATGCGCGCCCTTGCGCATCACCATGCGTACCAGTAACGCCTGGGAAGCCTGCGGCAAGCTGTCAAATTGCTGAATGAAATGCTCTTCGTCCGGGGCCAGCAAATCGGCATAACGCTGCCCCAGCCAGGCGAGCACTTGGCGGAAGTTATGCAGGTAATAGAGCGGATCTTCTAGGGGATTGGACATTTCAGGCACTGGATCAACCACTGTTTATGCATACAGAGTGCCGTCCCTGACCGACTGTTGCAATCAGTAATAGATCAAAGGCACACGCAACTTTTTGCGTAATAATGATCAGATGGCTGTCAGCCACATTAAATGAGTCTCCCCCGACCGCTCAGGTGCGGGGTTTTCGAAGGATCAGGGTAAGGGTTATGAGCATGAAGAATTTGGGTCTGGCGGTGGGTATGTTGACGTTGCTGGTATTGGCCGGTTGCTCCACGCAGACGGTGGTGACGTTGCAGAACGGCACTCAATACCTGACCAAGGACGTGCCCAACGCGAAAACGGCCGATGGCTTCTACGAATTCACCGATATCGCCGGCAAGCATATTCGCGTCAAGGCCGATGACGTCGCGACCGTGATGAAGGAGAAATAAAAAGTGGGAGCCCGTCGGCTCCCACTTTTCTTTGCCATGATCGTTCCCACGTTCTACGTGGGAATGCATCCCGTGACGCTCCGCGTCACCACTGCGCAAGACGTGAACCGTGGGTTGGCAGTTGGACGCAGAGCGTCCGGGGCGGCGTTCCCACGCAGAGCGTGGGAACGATCAATCCGTGGCGCTACTTAGCTGATGGAAATTCCATCGCCCCAAACCCCGGCGAGCCCAACGCCAACCAGCGTCACCGAGTCCGCGCCAAAACTCAGCACGGTATCGCCCCCCACCACCTTGGCGTGGTCACGCCAGTCCGCACTGCCCTCCACGTCCCGGAACACCAGCTTGTCGGTCGGCTGATAACCAATCACCCGGTCCTGCCCAAACTGCCCGCCGAACAGAAAGGTGTTATGCCCGCTGTTGTCGCGAATAGTGTCATTGCCCTTGCCGCCCTCGATGAAATCCACGCCCTTGCCACCCTGGATCAGGTCATCGCCATCACTGCCGATGATGAACGTGTTGCCCTTGTGCGGCTCCGCATTGCGGTTGAGGTCCTGCACCCAGGTATTGGCCCGGGCCGGGTCCGACAGGTTGGCCACGATAATCGTCGAGTCCCGGCTGGTCAGGTCGTAGAACTGCGAGTCCAGGACCCGCGTCATGCCATCCCCATACCCGGTGGGCAAATGAGAAAGCCAGGTGGGAACATTGACGATGGAAAACGGCAGGACATTCCACAGCGTCGACGCGTAGTGATCGTTGAAGCTGACGATATTGTCCGTGGTCGACTCATGGGGCTTGTCGTGCACGCCCAGTGACGAGAAGTTGAACGACGAGCCGTCCAGCGCGCGAAACACCGGGTCGTTTTCATAACCGATGTTCAGCACCTTGTCGCCGGCACTCTGGGTTGGCGAGGCATAAGCCACATAGTTGGAGTCCTTGTAGAACCCCGACCATTTATTGCCGCTCAGGTCGGCCATGCTGTTGACCGCCAGGCCACCCAGGCTATGACCGCTGACCACCACGTCCTTGCCCGTCAGGCCATGACTGCCGGCATACGCCGCGACATCCTTGAGCAAGGTGCCAAAGGCTTCGCCGGCGTAGTTTTTCGCGTAGTCCTTGGGCCCCAGCGCCGCCAGCAGGTCACTGACCAAATCGCCGATGGAGTCGCTGATCAAGGTTTCCCGAGGCCCCGAAGTCCCGCGAAAACCAATGCCGATTTCCAGCAGCTTGCCGTCGCCATCGTACTTGCCCAGCACTTCCACCTGCGCGGTGGTGTAGCCGGGCTTTTCACCGAAGAACGTGCCCCGGGCGTCCACCTTGCCGCCGTAGCCCAGGGTACTGGCGCTGATGGGCGTCCAGCCGGCCTTGTTGACCGCCTCGAGGGCGGCTTTTTCCGAGTCGGGGTTCCAGGGAATCCCTGGAATAACCCCCTGTGAATCGGTGCTGCCCAGCAGCGCGCCCACCAGAGTGGCGGGCAGCCCCAGGCCAAAACCGTTGTGCTGGTAACCCACGGCAAAGCCGTTGTCCAGATTGTGATAGGAGTACAGCGTGATCGCCATGGCATCGGCGAACAACGCTTTGGAGCCCTCGGTGCCGAGGTTCTTATAGTCGAAAACACCCATGGTATTGCCTCTCTTTTGTTGGAATTGTCGAGAAAGCCGAATCTGCACAAATGGACGATTGGACCGGATCAATGTGGGAGCGGGCTTGCTCGCGAAGGCGGCGGATCAGTCAACCCATCCACCGACTGGCACACCGCTTTCGCGAGCAAGCCCGCT
>NZ_JACAPN010000063.1:236-37478 GCF_013385665.1 Pseudomonas sp. D4002 | reverse complement strand
TTAGCCGCGCCGGGCCATGGATGGCCCGTCGCGGCGGCCCGCGGAGCAATGCCGGAGTGAGGGAACGCCGAGCCTAGGCGAGGCGCCGACAGGCGGGGCAGAGCGCTTTGGTTACTTTGCCGCTTTTGCAAAGTGACTCGCTGTAAGAGCGAAACCATAAGCCGCCGTTACCTGAATAACGGATAAACACCCCTCACCCCCCCTTCAACTCTTCAATCATAATTTCCCGCATCCGAAACTTCTGGATCTTCCCCGTCACCGTCATCGGAAACTCATCCACAAATTTGAAATGCTTGGGCATCTTGAAGTGCGCAATCCGCCCCTTGCACCACGTCTGCAGCTCAAGCTCATTGGCCACATGCCCCGGATGAAACTTGATCCACGCCACAATCGCCTCACCGTAACGCTCATCCGGAATCCCGATCACCTGCACATCCGCCACCGCCGGATGAGTAAAGAAAAACTCCTCCAACTCCCGCGGGTACACGTTCTCACCTCCGCGAATGATCATGTCCTTGTTACGCCCGGCGATGCACACATACCCATGTTCATCCATGGTCGCCAGGTCGCCGGTGTGCATCCAGCCCGCCTCGTCGATAGCCTCACGAGTGCTGTCAGGATTATTCCAGTAACCGAGCATCACGCTGTAGCCCCGGGTACACAGCTCCCCTACCTGGCCCCGAGCAACCGTGTTACCGGCGTCATCGATAATCTTGCTTTCCAGCTGTGGCTGGGTCCGGCCAACCGTCGTAACACGCCGCTCAAGGTCATCATCCGGCCCGGTCTGCAACGACACCGGGCTGGTTTCCGTCATGCCATAGGCAATCTGCACCTCACTCATGTGCATCTCGCTGATAACCCGGCGCATCACCTCGATCGGACAAGTGGCGCCCGCCATGATCCCGGTGCGCAGGCGCGACAGGTCGAACTCGGCGCGGCGCGGGTGATCAAGCATGGCGATAAACATGGTAGGCACCCCGTATAGCCCGGTGGCCTGTTCTTCGGCGACGGCAGCCAGGGTCAGCAATGGGTCGAAACCGTCACTCGGGTAGATCATCGTGGTGCCATGGGTGATGCAGCCCAGGTTACCCATCACCATGCCAAAGCAGTGATACAGCGGCACCGGGATCACCAGGCGATCTTGCGCCGTCAGGCCCAGGCTTTCGCCAACCATGTAGCCGTTATTGAGGATGTTGTGGTGACTGAGGGTGGCACCCTTGGGGAAGCCGGTGGTGCCGGAGGTGTACTGGATATTGACGGGTTGATCGAAGTGCAGGCCGGCCTGGCGGATCTGCAATTGCTCGGGCGGGACGCCTGCCCCGAGGGCCGCCAATTGCGACCAGGGCGTAAACCCCGGGGGCGGGCTGGGATCAAGGCTGATGATGCCGCGCAGGTCAGGTTGAAGCTCCTGCAACATGCCGTGGTAATCGGAGGTCTTGAACGACCCGGCGCACACCAACCACTGGCAACCGGATTGCTTGAGTACGTACTCCAATTCACTGCTGCGATACGCCGGGTTGATATTGACCAGAATCACGCCGATTTTGGCGCTGGCGACCTGGCTGATGCACCACTCGGCGCAGTTGGGGGCCCAGATGCCCAAGCGGTCGCCGGCCTGCATCCCCAAGGCCAGGAACGCACGTGCATGCAAGTCAACCGTCTCTGCCAGTTGCCGCCAGGTGTAGCGACGCTGTTGATGGCCCACGACCAAGGCTTCGCCGTCGGAGTAGCGCGAAACCGTTTGATCAAAGGCCTGGCCGATAGTCATGGCCAGCAAGGCCTTATCCTGACAGCCGCGGCTGTAGCTCTGATTCGATTGATCCATAACGACCCCTGTTGTCTTTTTTGTAGGTTGACGTAAACGTAAACTACGATTGACAGGCCCGCAACGCAAGTTTACGTTAACGTAAAGGTGATCGCCCTCCCCGGCGTATTGGCCATACAAAAACAACGCTAGAAGGTGCCCGTCCATGAGTTACCCCTCCCTGAACTTCGCCCTCGGTGAAACCATCGACATGCTGCGCGACCAGGTGCAGTCCTTCGTGGCCAAGGAACTGGCGCCGCGCGCTGCGCAGATCGATATCGACAACCTGTTCCCCGCCGATATGTGGCGCAAGTTCGGCGATATGGGCCTGCTGGGCATCACCGTGCCGGAAGAATACGGCGGCGCCGGCCTGGGCTACCTGGCCCACGTGGTGGCCATGGAAGAGATCAGCCGGGGTTCGGCTTCGGTGGCGTTGTCCTACGGCGCGCACTCCAACCTCTGCGTCAACCAGATCAACCGCAACGGCACCCATGAGCAAAAACTCAAATACCTGCCCAAGCTGATCAGCGGCGAACACATCGGCGCACTCGCCATGAGCGAGCCGAACGCCGGTTCCGATGTGGTCTCCATGAAGCTGCGCGCCGATAAACGCGGCAGTGTGTATGTGCTCAACGGTAGCAAGACCTGGATCACCAACGGCCCTGATGCCAATACCTACGTGATCTACGCCAAGACCGACCTGGAAAAGGGTGCCCACGGCATCACCGCGTTTATCGTCGAGCGCGACTCGAAGGGCTTCAGTCGCAGCAACAAGTTCGACAAGCTCGGCATGCGCGGCTCCAACACCTGCGAGTTGTTTTTCGATGACGTCGAAGTGCCGGAAGAAAACATCCTCGGCGCACTCAATGGCGGCGTGAAAGTGCTGATGAGCGGCCTCGATTACGAACGCGTTGTGCTGTCCGGCGGCCCGACCGGGATCATGCAGGCCTGCATGGACCTGATCGTGCCCTACATCCATGACCGCAAGCAGTTCGGCCAGAGCATCGGCGAGTTCCAGCTGATCCAGGGCAAGGTCGCCGACATGTACACCCAGCTCAACGCCAGCCGCGCCTACCTGTACGCCGTGGCCCAGGCCTGCGAGCGCGGCGAAACCACGCGCAAGGACGCCGCCGGCGTGATCCTCTACAGCGCCGAACGCGCTACCCAGATGGCCCTCGACGCGATCCAGATTCTCGGCGGCAATGGCTATATCAATGAATTCCCGGCTGGTCGTCTATTGCGTGACGCCAAGCTGTATGAAATCGGTGCCGGCACCAGTGAGATCCGGCGCATGTTGATCGGTCGCGAACTGTTTAACGAAACCCGCTGAACGGAGCGCGCACCATGGCTACCCTGCACACCCAGCTCAACCCGCGCTCGGCGGAATTCGCCGCCAACAGCGCGGCGATGCTCCAACAGGTCGACGCCCTGCATACCCTGCTCGCCCAGGTGCAGCAAGGCGGCGGCGCCAAGGCCCAGGAGCGGCATACGTCGCGGGGCAAGCTGTTGCCCCGCGAGCGGATCAATCGCTTGCTCGACCCTGGCTCGCCGTTCCTTGAACTCAGCCAGCTGGCGGCTTATCAGGTGTACGGCGAAGACGTGCCCGCTGCCGGGGTGATTGCCGGGATTGGCCGGGTGGAAGGCGTCGAATGCATGATCGTCGCCAACGACGCCACGGTGAAAGGCGGCTCGTACTACCCGCTGACCGTCAAGAAACACCTGCGCGCCCAGACCATCGCCGAGCAGAACCGCCTGCCGTGCATCTACCTGGTGGACTCCGGCGGCGCCAACCTGCCGCGTCAGGATGAAGTGTTCCCGGACCGCGAGCACTTCGGACGGATCTTCTTCAACCAGGCGAACATGAGCGCCCAGGGCATCCCGCAGATCGCAGTGGTGATGGGCTCCTGCACTGCCGGTGGCGCCTATGTACCGGCGATGGCGGACGAAGCAATCATGGTCCGCCAGCAAGCCACCATTTTCCTCGCCGGCCCGCCGCTGGTGAAGGCGGCGACCGGTGAAGTGGTCAGCGCCGAAGACCTGGGCGGTGCCGATGTGCACTGCAAGATTTCCGGGGTGGCCGACCACTATGCCGACAGCGACGAACATGCGCTGGCCCTGGCTCGGCGCAGTGTGGCCAACCTCAACTGGCGCAAGCTGGGGCAATTGCAACAACGCACGCCGCTGGCGCCGCTTTATAGCAGCGAAGAGCTGTACGGCGTGATTCCGGCCGACGCCAAGCAACCGTTCGATGTACGCGAGGTGATCGCGCGATTGGTGGACGGCTCGGTGTTCGATGAATTCAAGGCGTTGTTTGGCACCACACTGGTGTGCGGCTTTGCGCACCTGCACGGCTATCCGATTGCGATCCTGGCCAACAACGGCATCCTCTTCGCCGAGGCCGCGCAAAAAGGCGCGCACTTTATCGAACTGGCCTGCCAGCGCGGGATTCCGCTGTTGTTCCTGCAAAACATCACCGGCTTCATGGTCGGCCAGAAATACGAAGCCGGCGGCATCGCCAAGCACGGCGCCAAACTGGTGACAGCGGTAGCCTGTGCCAAGGTGCCGAAGTTCACCGTGATCATCGGCGGCAGCTTCGGCGCCGGTAACTACGGCATGTGTGGACGCGCCTACGACCCGCGCTTCTTGTGGATGTGGCCCAACGCACGCATCGGCGTGATGGGCGCCGAACAGGCCGCCGGCGTGCTGGTGCAGGTCAAGCGTGAGCAGGCCGAGCGCGCCGGCCAGGGTTTCAGCAGCGATGAGGAAGCGGCGATCAAGCAGCCGATCCTCGACCAGTACGAAACCCAGGGCCACCCCTACTACTCCAGCGCACGGCTGTGGGATGACGGCGTCATCGACCCGCTGCAGACCCGCGACGTGCTCGCCCTGGCCCTGTCCGCCGCGCTGAACGCCCCCATCGAGCCGAGCCGCTTCGGCGTGTTCCGCATGTAAATGGAGCTGCACCCCATGAGCGATTTCAACACCCTCGAACTGATCACCGACCCCCGTGGCTTTGCCACGCTGTGGCTCAGTCGTGAAGCCAAGAACAACGCGTTCAATGCCGAAATGATCCGCGAACTGATCATTGCCCTGGACCGGGTGCAAGGCGATCCGGCCCTGCGCTTTCTGGTACTGCGCGGGCGCGGCAAACACTTCAGCGCCGGCGCCGACCTGGCCTGGATGCAGCAGTCGGCCGAACTGGATTACCACACCAACCTGGACGATGCCCGAGAACTGGCGGAGCTGATGTACAACCTCGCCAAGCTGAAGATCCCGACGCTGGCGGTAGTCCAGGGTGCGGCCTACGGTGGTGCCCTGGGGTTGATCAGTTGCTGCGACATGGCGATTGGCGCCGACGATGCGCAGTTCTGCCTGTCGGAAGTGCGCATTGGCCTGGCGCCGGCGGTGATCAGCCCGTTCGTGGTGCAGGCGATCGGTGAGCGGGCTGCCCGACGCTATGCCCTCACGGCAGATCGCTTCGGCGGCCAGCGGGCGCGGGAAATCGGGTTGTTGGCGGAGAGTTATCCCGCTGATGAGTTGGACGTTCAAGTCCAATTGTGGATTGCCAATCTGCTGCTCAACAGCCCGGCGGCCATGCGCGCCAGCAAGGACCTGCTACGGGAAGTCGGCCACGGTGCCCTGACGCCAGCATTGCGTCGCTACTGCGAAAACTCCATCGCCCGGATCCGCGTCAGCGCCGAAGGCCAGGAAGGCCTGCGTGCCTTTCTGCAAAAACGCGCGCCCAACTGGCAGCCTCAGGAGCCGCGTTCATGAAGACGCTTACTACCGTATTGGTAGCCAACCGTGGCGAAATCGCCTGCCGGGTGATGCGTACCGCCAAGGCCATGGGCCTGACCACCGTGGCCGTGCACAGCGCCACCGACCGTGACGCGCGGCACACCCGCGAGGCTGATATTCGTGTGGACCTGGGCGGCAGCAAGGCCGCCGACAGTTACCTGCAAATCGACAAACTGATCGCCGCGGCCCAGGCCAGCGGCGCCCAGGCGATTCACCCGGGTTATGGGTTTCTTTCGGAGAACGCAGGGTTTGCCCGTGCCATTGAAGCCGCCGGGTTGATCTTCCTCGGCCCGCCCGCCTCGGCCATTGATGCCATGGGCAGCAAATCGGCCGCCAAGGCGTTGATGGAAACCGCCGGCGTGCCGTTGGTGCCGGGTTACCACGGCGACGCCCAGGATCTGGAGACTTTCCGCCAGGCAGCCGAGCGTATCGGTTACCCGGTGCTGCTCAAGGCAACGGCAGGCGGTGGCGGCAAGGGCATGAAGGTGGTCGAGGACGTCAGTCAACTGGCCGAAGCGTTGGCCTCGGCACAGCGTGAAGCACTGTCCTCCTTTGGCAATGCGCAGATGCTGGTGGAAAAGTATTTGCTCAAGCCGCGTCACGTGGAGATCCAGGTGTTCGCCGACCAGCACGGTCACTGCCTGTACCTCAATGAGCGCGATTGCTCGATCCAGCGCCGCCATCAAAAAGTCGTCGAAGAAGCCCCGGCGCCGGGCCTGAGTGCCGAGCAGCGCAAGGCCATGGGCGAAGCGGCCGTGCGTGCGGCCCAGGCCATCGGCTACGTGGGCGCGGGCACCGTGGAGTTTCTGCTGGACGCCCGGGGCGAGTTTTTCTTCATGGAGATGAACACCCGGCTGCAGGTGGAACACCCGGTGACCGAGGCCATCACCGGCCTGGACCTGGTGGCCTGGCAGATTCGCGTGGCCCAGGGCGAGCCGCTGCCGATGACTCAGGAGCAAGTGCCGCTGCTGGGGCATGCGATTGAAGTGCGCCTGTACGCCGAGGACCCGGCCAACGATTTTCTGCCGGCCACCGGGCACCTGGCGCTGTACCGCGAATCCACGCCACGGCCCGGGCGCCGGGTAGACAGCGGCGTCGAACAAGGCGACAACGTGTCACCGTTCTACGACCCGATGCTGGGCAAGTTGATTGCCTGGGGCGAGGACCGCGAACAGGCGCGCCTGCGGCTGCTGGGCATGCTCGATGAATTTGCCGTGGGTGGACTGAAGACCAACCTGGGCTTTTTGCGGCGCATTATCGGCCATCCGGCGTTTGCCGCTGCCGAGCTCGATACCGGGTTTATCCCGCGTTATCAGGATGAGCTGCTGCCTGTGCCAGGGGAGTTGAGCGATGAGTTCTGGCAGGCCGCCGGCCAGGCGTTCATGCAGACCCAACCGAGCACTGACACCCGTTCGCCCTGGGCCGACACCCGAGGTTTTCGCGCAGGCTTGCCGGGCGAGGTTTCCCTGCACCTGAGCTGCAACGGCCAGGATCGCCTGGTAATGCTGCAAGCCGGCATCAACCCGCCCCAGTTGCACGGCGAACAATTGCTGATCGACCAGCACGGCGTGCGCCGCTCCCATCTGGCGGTACGCGAGGGCGGCAGTGTGTTTTTGCGCTGGGACGGCGAGGTGCACAGTGTCAGCCTGTTCGACCCGATTGCCGCCGTCGATGCCAGCCAGTCCCATCAGGGCGGCCTGGCCGCACCGATGAACGGCAGCATCGTGCGAGTGCTGGTGGAAGTCGGGCAAACGGTTGAAGCCGGTACGCAGTTGGTGGTGCTGGAGGCCATGAAGATGGAACACAGCATTCGCGCGCCCCATGCCGGCGTGGTCAAGGCGCTGTACTGCCAGGAAGGCGAAATGGTCGGTGAAGGCAGCGCACTGGTGGAGCTGGAAGCCGCGAGTTAAAACCTCGTGACCGCCTGCGCCACCACGCCGATGATCCGGCACTCTTCACTGAACAGCATCTTCGGGTACGTAGGGTTGAGCGGCACCAGGTAAAGCTGGCCGCTCTGCCTGACCCATTTGCGCAAGATCGCCTGGGAATCAAATGCCCATTGGGCCACCACCAGTTTGCCGGGCTCGGGCTGGATGGCCGGGTCCACCAGAATCATCGTGCCTTCATTGATACTCAAGCCGCTGGGGGCGGTCATGGCGTCGCCAGTCACGCGCATCCAGAACGCCTTGCCACGGGCGTGATAGTCGCTCATCTGAAAACGAGTAACGCCGTACGGCCGAGGTTCTTCCTGCAATGGGTAGCCTCCCTTCCCTTCGCTCACCGGGTAACGGTAATTCGGGTTGTAGTGCGGCGCCGGCTGCAGTTCCTCGGCAACCGCCGCGAGCGCTTTTTCGCGAACCACCAGCGCGACCTCGAGCCCATCCAGGCCCAGCTCCTGCATCACCCGGTTCATATCGGCAAGGCTCGGCACCCGACGCTTGTTCAGCCAGTGGCCGACCCCGCCCTGAGACATGCCCAGGCGCGACGCCAGTTGGTCCTGCGTGACCTTGCGGTCTTTCATGTTGGCCTTGACCAACGCTATCCATTTATCCATGGGCCCTGACAATACGTTGTGTACTCACCACGACAATAAACAGTTTGTAGTAATCAATAAAACGCCATAAATACGATTAGTACTAATATCGATTGCAGGCTTTCGACACCCGCACAGAGCACTGCCCTTATGACGACCACCCCGTATACCCTGCCCGACACCTGCGATGAAGACGAACGGCTGTTCCTGCGCAGCAGTGGCGCCGCCCAACGCGCGCTGGACTATTACCTGAAAGAGGATGCCGCACCGCCCTCCGTTGACGACACGTTGTTCGAGGTCAAGCCCGGCATCAGCGACGAGGAGGCCCTGGTCCACGCCTCCGACCTGCTGCGCAGCGCCGCGGCCACTGCGTACGAATCGGCAAACAGCGCCCACGGCAATAGCCGGGACCTGGCGTTTTCAGTGGTCTATTTGATTGATATGGCGAAGGTGATGGTGGAGCGGTCACTGCGGCTTTCGGCGAGGGGTGCCGAACAGCCGGCCAGCCTGTAACAGGCACGCGGGAAAAATATTTCTATCCGAGGGATAAAAACATTTGACTTGCAAATGATAATGATTATTATTGGACCTAGCTGATCGCGAGATCAGTCGATAGACCAAGAGACCTTAGGTCGGACTCTTGGAATATCTCCTCATCAGGCTAATCACGGTTTTTGACCCGGCTCTTTGGCCGGGTCTTTTTTTTGCCAGTTTTTCCCTGGCGTGACTTCAGGCTAATGAAGACTGTGTGTTGCTTGATGGCGCGCATGGTAGCAAAAGACCATCGCCAAAAGAAAGTCGATCGAGCGCTCTAGGCCGGTTCTTTCAAAAATAGCACTTGAGAATCAATCTCATAGATTCTAAGCTGCGGCGGCGTCATGGACGACGCCCCCCTCTTCACCCGCAAAAATTGCATCCAGGCTTTGCCCCGCTCCGGTGTAAAATGCCCGCCACAACACTCATATTCAGGCAACCAGACTATGACCGTGGCCTTGACCTCCATCAAGATCAGCACCGACTTCGACAGTGGCAATATCCAGGTGCTCGACGCCAGTGATGCTCACCAGTTGCTGCTGGCGATAAAGCCCGATACGCGCAGCCAGCACTACCAGTGGTTCCACTTCAAGGCCGAAGGCATGCACGTGGGTCACACCCACACCTTCCGCCTGAGCAATGCCGGCCACTCGTCCTACAAGCACGCCTGGAGCGGCTACAACGCCGTGGCGTCCTACGACCATATCAACTGGTTTCGGGTACCGACCCGCTTTGATGGCGAGACGCTGCACATCACCCTCGAAACCCGTGAAAAACAGGCCTGGTTCGCTTACTTCGAACCCTACAGCCGCGAACGCCACGACTGGCTGATCGACCAGGCGCTGAACCGCGCCGGCACGCAATTGCTGGCCACCGGCAAAAGTGTCGAAGGCCGTGATATCCAACTGCTGCGCCGTGGCAAGGGCGAGGCCAACAAGCGCAAGGTCTGGATCATCGCCCAGCAGCATCCCGGCGAGCACATGGCCGAATGGTTTATGGAAGGCATCATCGAGCGCCTGCAACAGGACGGTGACGCCGAGCTGAAAAAGCTCCTGGCCGCCGCCGACCTGTACCTGGTACCGAACATGAACCCCGATGGTGCGTTCCATGGGCATCTGCGCACCAACGCCATGGGCCAGGACCTCAACCGCGCCTGGCAGAGTGCGAGCCAGGAGATCAGCCCCGAAGTACTGTTCGTCCAGCAACAAATGGAAAAGTACGGCGTTGACCTGTTCCTGGATATCCACGGCGACGAGGAAATCCCCTATGTGTTCACCGCCGGTTGTGAAGGCAACCCGGGCTACACGCCACGTATCGAGCAGTTGGAAAAACACTTCCGCAGCCACCTGAGCAACCTCACCCGGGATTTTCAGACCGCGCATGGCTACACCCGCGATTTGCCGGGCGAAGCCAATATGACCCTGGCGTGCAACAGCGTCGGCGAGAAGTTCGATTGCTTGTCCCTGACCCTGGAAATGCCCTTCAAGGACAACGACGACGCGCCCAACCCGCACACCGGCTGGTCGGGCAAACGCTCGATGCAGTTGGGCAAGGACGTGTTGAGCAGCGTGGCGGATATCGTCGGCGTATTGCGCTAAACATCCACGATCCCGGCGACGGCTGCCTCACAGCAACCGCCGCCGGGGAAGGCTTCAGTCCTTGCTGCCGGTCATGCTTTGCAACACACCGTCACGCCGGATCAAACCGTGGAACAGCGCCGCCGCCAGGTGCAACAACACCGTCAGAAACAGCAAATACGCCAGGTAACCGTGAGCCTTGCGCAACACGGCAAACAACGGCGCATTCGCCCCCACCAGCGCCGGCAACTGCACCGAACTGCTGAGCATCACCGGGTCGCCGGCCGCTGAAATCATCGCCCAGCCCAGCAGCGGCAACACCAGCATCAACGCATACAGCACCACGTGGGAGGCCTTGGCCGCCAGCACTTGCCACAGCGGCAAGTCGGCAGGCAGCGGCGGCTGGCGCGTGGAAAAACGCACCACCAGGCGCACGATCACCAGCGCCAGGATCGCAATGCCCAGCGGCTTGTGCAGGTGGATCAGCCACTCATGGCGTTCGGAAACCGAGGCCACCATGCCCGCGCCGATAAACAGCATGGCGATGATCATCAACGCCATCAGCCAATGCAGCAGCCGCGCCAGCGGGGCGAAAAACCGGGGTTGGGCATTCATGGCTTCGACTCCTGAGGGGCGCTGTGCAGCTGGCTGACTTCGCTGGTGCGACGCAGGTAGGAACTGGCGTACGCCGCCGAACGGGCGGCCAGCAATGGGTCATTCGAGGCTTCGATACCGCTCGGCAGCACCAGTGGATCAAAGTTGATGTCACGGCAATCACCGTTCATTTGCGGCTGGCTGCTTTCCAGCACCAGGGTCCCGGCATTCAGCACCTTGTGCTCACCGGTCCAGGTCTTGCTGGCGTCATCCACCGGGTCGCCCGGGTTGGCCAGGGTGAGGTTCAACTGCCAGCGCAACGGCCCGGCCACCAGGCGCTGGGCCAGGTCTTTTTCGAGGAAGTCGCTGCCGGCGGGCGCCGTGGCCCCCGCAGCATCCTGGCTTTGCGGTACGACGCCCCAGCGCACGGCCTGGCGTTGGCCGCTGGCGTTTACCAGGTAAAACGCGTTGATGCCGTTATAGGTTTCAGTGGCATAGCTGGCAGATGGCTTGGCGGTCTTGACCCAGGCCAGGAACGGCGCGGTCTCGGGGTGCGCCGCGAAGAACGCCGGCATGCCTGCCGGGTTCGGCTTGCCGGTGGCCGGGTCAGGTGCGCCGGCCTTGAGCATCTCGAAGAAGGCCTCGGGCGTGCCCACCGGGAACACCGGCATGCTGTTCATCCCGGTGCGCCATTGCTGGCCGTTGGCCAAGTTGAACTGCAAGGCAAAACTGCGGATCGGCACGCTGCTGTCCGGCGCATACGGGTTGCCGCTGGGCAGCGCAAAACGCCCGATAACCGGGGTACGCGCCTCGCTGAATACCTGGGCACTGGAGTACTGGCGCGCCTCGGGGCTGCTCTCGAAATAACCGGCCACGCACACGCCCTTGGCATGGTTACGCCGGTAGCCAGGGTGCAAGCCGTTGTTGGTTTCCAAGGCATTGACCAGGGTTTTGGGGCGCAACCGCTGTGGGTCGAGGCTTCCGTTAACGTAGGCAAACGCCCCGGCCACGACGGCAACCACCACGCCGATGCTGGCCAACCGAATTATCAGGCTTGCGGTGCTCAGCGGCGGACGGGGCGGTGATGAGTGATCTACCATGAAATAACTCCAGGGCCCAAGGCCTTGAGTGGGTGAAACATAAGGTCGGAACACTTGGGACGAACGCCAGCGCACTCTATTCCCTGGCCTGCTGTTTATTTTTATTGGCCTGGAATAACCTTCAACGCCGGACGTCTTCCTAGTCCCAGCGTAGTGACTAGCCAGAATCCCATGCACGAACTCGACGAACAGTTACGTGAACTCATCCCCAGGTTGCGGCGTTTTGCCGTGTCCCTGACGCGTAACACCAGCAGCGCCGACGACCTGGTGCAGGCGAGCCTTGAGCGCGCGATCATCAGTTGGGCCGACAAACGCCTCGAAGGCGACTTGCGCGCCTGGCTGTTCTCGATCCTCTACCGGCAGTTCCTCGACGCCCATCGGCGCTCCCGGCGGTACACACGCATGCTGGAATTTTTCACCGGCCGCGATGATTCGCAGCCGTCGGTCGAGCGCACCGTCATCGCGCAATCGACCCTGCAAGCCTTCGACAAATTGAACACCGAACAGCGCGCCCTGCTGCTGTGGGTCTCGGTGGAAGGCTTGAGCTACAAAGAAGTCGCCGACATCCTCGAGGTGCCAGTGGGCACCGTGATGTCTCGCCTGTCGCGCGCGCGCCAGGCGCTGCGCCAGCTCAGCGACGGCGAAATCACCAGCCCTGCCCTGCGGATACTCAAATGATCAGCCTGCCTCCCAGCGAACGCGATTTGCATGCCTACGTCGATCACCAACTCCTGGACGCCGACCGCCGCCAGCTCGAAACCTGGCTGGCGGCCCACCCGGACGTCGCCGCCCAGGTGCACGCCTGGCAACAGGACGCGCAGCACCTGCGGGCATCGTTGAGCGGCGCACTGCAACAACCCGCCAACCCCGAGCTGGACCCCGCCCTGATTCGCCAGCGGGTCAAGCGCCAGTCACGCCGCCATCTCGCAACCGCCGCCATGCTGTTGATTGCCGTCAGTGTCGGCGGCCTCGGCGGCTGGCAGGCCCGCCAGGCCACGCTGCTCGAGAGCATGGCGCCCATGAGCGACGCGATGCAGGCCTACCGCCTGTTTGCCCAGGACGGCATCCTGCCCGCCGACTACCACGTGCAAAGCGGTGGCGACATGCAAGGCTGGCTCGACCGTTATTTCAACCAGGCCTACCGCCTGCCGGACCTGAGCCAGGCCGGGTTCAAGGCGGTCAGCGGGCGCCTGCTCAGCACCGAACAAGGCGCGGCGGCCATGGTGCTGTATGAAGACCCCCAAGGGCGGCGCATCAGTTTCTATATCCGTCCGCCGGGCCCGGAAAACAAATTCCTGCCCCGTGGCAGCCGCAGTGCCGACGGGCTGCAGGCCGAATACTGGTCGGGCGCGGGCTACAACTATGCGATGGTCAGCCCGCAAGACCCGTCGACCACGCAGATGCTCAAGCAGACGATGCGGTTCTAGAAACCCACATCCAGCACCACGTTATCGACGTAGGTACCGGCCGGCGGCGTGGCCTGGTTGCTATAGATCGCCGCGTTGTAGTTGAAAACCTGGCTGCCGGTGCCCAGGCCATTCCCGGGGTTCACCTCAGCCGTGGAGCTGGCGCGCCGGGCGGTGGTCACGCTGCCCCAGCGAGTGGTGGTGGCGCTTTTGAAGATGTCGTAATTGAGGAAATTGCTCCCCGAGATCATCCGCCGCTGCCCGCCCACACTCACCGGGTTCTGGCCATCGCTGATGCCCACGGTGTAGGCACTGCCCTTGGTGCAGGCAATCGTGGCTTGCCCGTTCACACTGGAAAAACCACTGATCACCGGCGCGCTGCCGAAGCTGATGTTGGGCGCGGTGATCTGACAGTCGTTGCTCACCGTCATGCTGACTGTCAGGGAGGATGTGCCCGAGCCGGAATCCCGGAAGACACACAGCGACCCAACCCCCAGCACCGCGCAGTAGTTCCAGACCCAGGCGATGCTGAGTGTCTCCGTGTAAAGGCCGGCAGCCACGTTGCTGCCGGTGATCGATCTCAGGTAAAGCGGCAAGGTCTTCGTGCCCGGCCCGGAAACCAGGCCAACGCTTTGGGCAATGCCCGTCGCGCCGAAATCGAACTGGGTGCCACGGTTGATCGGGTAACTGGTGCTGTTATTGGCGTAAATCGTATAACCGATGACATCCCCGGTAGGGCCGACCATGCCGCTGGTGGCCGAGGTGATGGTTGCATAGAAGTGATCACTCGCCGCCAGCAGCGAAATCAACGTGGCCCCGCAGTTCAAGCCAGCGTTGGTGGTGGAACTGGTCTGGGCAGCGGTGCGCACCGTCATCGAACTGATCGAGCCAAAGCTGGCCGGCGACGTAGCTCCCGGCGCCGAACACGCGGCCATTGCCTGTAGCGAAAAACCCAGGCCCGCCAGCACCAGCAGTCCAACTATCCATTCCTTGACCCGCACACCCACACTCCTTGTCTCATTGGCAAACCAGCGGCCCGATCAGCGGCACCTGCTCCTCGTTGATATCCACGTCGAACGTTGCCTGGCAGGTACGGCCCTCACCCACAGTGACTTGCAAGGTGTTGTGGGCCGCCAGGTTCTCCAGGTACACCAGGCCATCCCACCCCACCACCGCGCGCGCCCCGGTTTGCTCATGACGCACCTGGCTGCCCAGGGGCAGGTCCTGATGCCGGGCATCCACCAGGGTGATACTGGCCGCGATCACCCGGCGCACCGGGAACTCCAGCAGGTAGCCGCTGCCGCGCCGCACCGCCACGCGCTGCTCGACATTCGGGGTCTGCACGTTGACCGGCAGGTTCAGCGGGTCGATTTCATACTTGCCGCGGTAGTACGCGCTGCTCCACGGCACCAGCAAGTGCCCGTTGCGGTCGGTTTCACCCACCAGCTGGTTTTCATAAAGCACCGGCACCCCGGAATAGCCGTCGGTGCTCACCACCACAAACGCGTCATTGACCTGGTTGGCGGTGAACACCTGATTGTCCATCCACACCAGCGAGCCACTGGCATCCGCCCAACGGGTCTCGGCGTCACTGCTACCGTACACGCCCGCCTGCAATTGCACCGACTGCATGCGCCAGGTCAGGTCGGCCTGGCGATAGGCCGGGCCGTCGCCACTGGCATAACCCAGGTTGTAGCCCACGCCGCCCTCGGACGGCACCGCCCGGCTGTAGTTGACCCGCTGGCGACTTTCGCCGGCCTGGCTGCGCTCGTTGCTCAAGGCCAGGCTGCCGTAGACGTCGAACGGGATGACCAACTGCGCCTGCATGGCCCAGTTGCTGTCACCCACCTCACGATTGGCCGACAGGTAGAAACTGGTGTTGCGCCACAACTGCTTGCTCCAGGTGAGGTTCATCAGCCGGGTGCGGGAGTCATCGGCTGCCTGCACATCGAAATAGCCGGCACCGATGCTGCCGAAATCGTTGAGGTTCAGGCTCAGGGTCACCTGCTCGCTGCGCTTGCTGAGGCTCGCATAAGGCGTGTCGACCAGGGTCAGGTCGGCGTACTGGTCGCGGCGTTCTACTCGCTGGTATGACAGGCTGTAGCGCTGGTTGCTGTATTGATAACCGAAGCTCAGCTGCTGCCCGGTCTCGCCATCAAACTGGCTTTGGCTGAGGGCGGTATTGAGCACCCCGAAGTTGCCCAGCCGCACGTTGCCGCCGAGCCCGCCCAGGGTCAGGTCGCCTGAGGCTTCGGCATGGCTTTCCAGGGTGAAGTAGTCCGACACCCCGTAACGAAACGTGCCGCTGGCCACGCCCGGCCCGTAGCCAAAATCCCGAATGGTGTAGTCGCGGCGCAAATTACCGGCCGCCACGGAAAAATCCGACAGCCCTTTTTGCAACAACGTACTGGTGACGTAGAACGGCACGGTGGTCGACACCTGCCGGCCCAGGGCATCGGTGGTGACCACCACCGCTTCGCCGGCGCCGTTGATAAACGGCACGTTGGTCAAGGTGTACGGGCCCGGCTGCAGATCTGCGCTGCTGGATTTGTAGCCATTGATGAACAGGTCCACCGAAGACGGTACCGCCGCCTCCCCGGCAAATTGTGGCAAGGGGTAAGTCACCAGGTCCGGGCGTACGCCGAAATCCCGCGACACTTGCACCCCGCCCAGGCGTACCGAACTGCTCCACGGCAATGCGCTGCTGATCACGTCGCCCGCCTCGTAGGTCAGCAGGCGCTCATCGTCGGAAAAGCGCCAGGTGGTGTCATAGCGCCGGTAGCCATTGTTCAAAGTGCTGCCGCTGGCCTGGCCGCCAAAGGTGGTGCGGTATTGGCCGGTATTGGACAAGGTGCCCCAGGTATCGAATAGCCGCACTTCGTTGAAAATGCCCAGGTATGTGCCGGCGTCATCGGTGTCGTTCAGGTAAGCGTCATAGTTGAGCAACGCACCAAAACTGGTGAGTGCCTGGGCGCGCGGGTAGTTGTTGCGGCTGCCGATGAACTGCGCCGGCAACCACGCCGGCGGTACCGTCAACATCAGGCGCTGGCCCTGGCTGTCGTAATCGGTGTGCAGGCCCGGCAGGTGGTCCAGCGCGACCTCGGTGGTGATCTCGGCCGGCAGCTTCATGCCCACGTCCCGCAAGGTGGCCGCCGGCACAAACAGGCCGCCGGCGCGCTGATCCACGGCCACCACCCGGCCAGTGTCCATCTGGTTGACCACCAGTTCGAGGAACAACTGTGCATCGGCAACAGCCTCCATGTTGCTGGGCGGCGGCGGCAACGGCGCGGCCACGCCAAGCGGCGCAAGCACCAGGCCCGCCAGGCCGCCCACCACCCACACCGATCGCCATCGACTACGAGCCCAACCATGGCTCACCAAGGCATTGTGTCCATCAATGGACATCTCCATCCGTTAAGACCCAGGGCGACTCCATGCCCTATTCCATTGCGTCAGCGTCCCGGTGCAAGGTTCTCCAGTTGCGTTGCGCCATTGACCCGTACCTGCAACGGCTGGTCGCCCGCGACACCTTCCGGCACCGGCCAGCGCATGGTTGCGCCCGGCAGTACATAGCCCAGCAAGCCGTCCACCAGCGGCCGGGTTTGCCCGCCCTGCTTGAACGCCACATCGGTGAGCCGCGCGTGCACCGCGCCCTGGTTGCGCATCTCCACATAGTTGCGCCCGCCGACGGTGACTTTTTTCCAGCTCAGGTCAGGCTTGCCCGCGCCCTTGGGGTCGCGCTGGCGCGTCGCGTCTTCCTTGCTCCACAGGCCTGCGCCGTAGGCGAACAACGGCACCGAATAACGCATCTGAAAGCGGATGGCTGCGGCCGTCTTGCCATCGGCTGCGGGGGTTTCAGGGGTGGCGGCGGGGATTTCGTCGATGATGATCCGATAGGCCAACTCCTGGCCCGGCGGCACTTCCCGGGTCCGGGTCAGGCGCACCAATTGCTTCTGCCCCGGTTCGATCTTCGCCACCGGCGGGCTGCCGATCACGTCGCGCTGGTTCTGGTACTGCTCGTCAAACCCGCCCTGGCTCCAGGCAAATACCCGGATCTGCAGGTTGGCAGTCTCTGTACCGCGGTTCTCCAACCACAAGGCGCTGGCCTGTTGATCGGCCTCCAGCACCGGGTCAATGGGCCAGATCAGCACCGAACTGGCAGCCTGGACCTGCCCACCGCCCAACGCCACCAGACCGATAAAACCCGCAACCCAATACCGCCGGGAAGCTGCAAACATAGATTCCACTCCTCATGCCAATCGCCTTACCAGGACAGCTGCACCTGCAGCACATCGCTGTACGTCCCCCCAGGCTGATTACCCGGTAACACCACCCGGCCGTAAATCGGCAGGGTTATATTGTTTGCGTTGCTGTAGGCCACGCTGACGCTTTGACTGATCCCCAGGCTCTGGCTCAGGGCCGCGTCCTGAAACAGCTGGTACGCCACTTGAGCACTGCCGCTATTGAGCTGCATGTGCCGGCCACTGGCGTTGTACAAGCCGCCGTTGACGCTCATGCTCAAGGTGACTCCCGGGGTGCATTGCAGCGTTACCCCGCTGCTCAGCGCCACCGACACCGTGCTGGTGGACAACGACGAATAGCTGCCGAACGCCAGGCTGCCGTAGTTCGTGCCGCCGCCCACCACCAGGCAGCCTGCGGCAATCGTCGCGCTGACCTGGATCGTCTGGCTGGTCACCGCCAGCAACGACAACGGCATCCCCCAACCCGTGATGACCGCCAGCGTCGCCCAGCAGGCCCGCTTCATGGCACTAGAACGTCAACTGCACCGACACCGTGTCGGTGTAGGTACCCGCCGGCAGACCTGCCTTGCCCACGGCCTGGCCGTAGATGTTCACGGTTTGCGCAACGCCCGTGCTCGCACCTACGTTGATCGTTCCGTTGATCGCCAGGAGTGTCGAATGCCCGGTGTCGGTGTAGAAGTCATACGGCACATAATTGGCCACGCCGTCATACAGCGCCCGGGTGCCGCCGGTGGACTGGCCGTCATGGGACCCGGCGCCCACGGTGATCACCGGCGAGGTACCCGAGGAACACTGGATCGACAACGCGCCTCCACCGCCGCCCAGTACTTGCCCGGACTGAGTGGTGAACTGGCTGTCGGTGGTACCGAAATTGATCGTACCGAAGTTCAAACCGGTGGTGCCGCCCACGCCGTTGACCAGGCAACTGTTGGTCAGGATCAGCGTGGAGCTGATCTGCCCGGTGACCGTCGTGGCCGCCTGGGCACCCGATACCCAGGCCAGTGCGACCAATGGGAGAACTGCTTTAGATACAAGTGCATGCATGATGTCCATCCTCATGAATTACCAATCCAGAGTCACCGTCAGGGTGTCTGTGTAGATGCCGGCCGGTAGGGCCCTGGTATTCGCCACCACCGAGCCGAATACCGGGATCGGTACCTGTGCGCCCTTGGTCACGACGAAATTGCGTTGCTGGCCGATGCTGTAGGTGCTTCGGCCCGCAGGATCGGCCGACAGCCGATACGGTATGGTTTGCCGGCCATTGCTCAAGCGCCGGGTGACGCCGTCGCCGTGGGCGCCGCCGTCGATGGTCACGGTGAAACTGCTCACCACCGACGGGTTGCAGGACACCGCCAGCGCGGCCTTGTCGCTATCACTGATGCCGGCGCCCAGGCCCTTGTCCCAGGTGGGTCCGTGGCTGCCGAAATCCAGCAAGGCCGAGCCGCCATCCGGGCTCACCGGCGCGCTGTCGTTGCCTTTGCTTACCTGGCAACTGGCAGTGATCACCAGCCGTGCGTGAATCTGCCCGGCGACCGCCGCCTGGGCGTCCTCGGCCAGGAGCAACAGGCCGCCCAGCGCGATGCAGGCCAGGGCGCGGCTTACCATGTCACCGTCACTTTGAGCAGGTCGGAATAACGCCCCACGGCCGGTATTTCCTTGAGCGGCTCGATGCGTCCATAAAGTGGCAAGTCCACCGTGCCGGAATCGGGCACGCGGCCGCTCAACGGTACGTCCACGGCCAAGGGGATGCGGCGTGCGGCGTCGGCATAAATTCGGTAGGGGATGGGTTTGATCGAAGGAGCGGCGGCGCCCAGGTAACGTACTTCGCCGACGCCGCCATGCAGGCCGCCGTCGACACGCATTTGATACGGCGTATCCGGGTTGCACTCCAGGCGTGGCTGGCGCTGGCTGATCAAGGCTGCACTCAACGGGCCTGCCGGGTCGTCCAGCCGGGAGCCGCTGCCGAAATCCAGTACGCCGAGCTGCTCGATGCCTGCTTCACGCGTGGTGCCGACCAACTGACACCCCCGCTGCACGTCGATACGCACCTCAACCTGGAGCTGTGCACCATAAACCGTGTTGCAGAGCATCGCGCTCATGATTGCCAAGACTGCTTGTCCCTTCACTGCCCCAAATCCTTATACAGGGGTGACTGCTGTGTATGAGGTTAGTCACTTGAAGGGAATCCGCCAGTCAGGTCGGTGTTTTGGATCCATTGACCCATGCCTTTTCCAGATAGCTCGCGCCGTGCTTCTCTATTGGTCAAACCGCAACCGGCGCTCTAAAGTGAGCGACCACCGAAACACAGAGTGACTGACATTGGCTGCTTTACCGCCCCTGCTCAAACGGTTGCTGGGTAAACCCGCGGCGACCACCGCCGCCCCCGGTATCAGCGCATTCTTCCAGGGCAAGGCCCGGCAACAGGGCTATACCCTCAGCCCAAGCCAGCAACAGGTGATCGAGACCATGGCCCGGCAAACCGACCATCTGCTGGCCGGGCGCCCTACCCGCAGCCTGTACCTGCACGGCGCCGTCGGCCGGGGCAAGAGCTGGTTGCTGGACGGCTTTTTCCAGGCGTTGCCGATTGCCGAGAAACAGCGCGTGCACTTCCACGACTTTTTCGCCCGTCTGCACCAGGGAATGTTTGCCCATCGCCAGCAGCGCGATGCCTTGGCCGTGACCCTGGATGAGTTGCTCGATGGCTGCCGCGTGCTGTGCTTCGACGAGTTTCACGTACATGATATCGGCGATGCGATGCTGATCAGCCGCCTGTTCAAGGCCCTGTTCCGGCGTGGAGTCTGGGTGCTGGTAACCTCCAATTATCCGCCCGCCGGGTTGCTGCCGAACCCCTTGTACCATCAGCGGTTCAAGCCGGTGATCGAGCTGATCAGCGCGCGCATGGACGTCATGGAAGTCAGCGCCCCCCTGGATTTTCGCAGCCTGGCCCAGGCCCATGGCGATCAGCGGTTCAGCGCTGGCCAGTTCGTGTGGCCGGGGACTGCCGCGCAACGCCAAGCCCTGGGCCTGCCGTCAGCGGATCAGGCCCCGGTCAGCCTGACCGTGGGAGCCCGGCAATTGACTGCCCGCTGGCACCAGGACCGCAGCATTGCCTTTACCTTCAGCGACCTGTGCGAACAACCGACCGCCGTCATGGACTACCTGCAGCTGTGCCGCGACTATGAACGCTGGATCATCGACGGCCTGCCGCACCTGGCGGACTGTCCGATTGCCGCCCAGCAACGGTTCATCAACCTGGTGGACGTGCTCTACGACCAGGACAAGCAATTGGTGCTGATCGGCGAGCAGCCGCTGGAGCAATCCCTGAGCGGCCAGGCCATCGATTTGGCGCGCACCGCCAGCCGCCTGGGGCAGTTGCAGAAGATCGGGCCGCAACCCGCTATCATGAGCGCCATTCACGCCCCTATTGCCGAGTGACGCGCCGTTCATGGATACCCTTGCCCAACTCAAGGCCGGCCAACTGGCCGGTATCAAACGCCTGGACCTGCGCTGTGGGCTGACCGAGTTCCCCCGGGAAATCTTCGACCTGGCCGACTCCCTGGAAATCCTCAACCTTACCGGCAATGCCCTGAGCAGCCTGCCGGATGACCTGCACCGCCTGCCCCATTTGCGCGTGCTGTTCTGTTCGGAAAACGCCTTTACCGAACTGCCGCAATGCCTGGGCCAGTGCGCGCAGTTGAGCATGATCGGCTTCAAGTCGAACCAGATCAGCAGTGTCCCGGCGACGTCGCTGCCACCCTTGCTGCGCTGGCTGATCCTCACCGATAACCACATCAGCCAATTGCCGGACGAACTGGGTGAACGGCCTTTGCTGCAAAAACTGATGCTGGCCGGTAACCACCTGGAGCAGTTGCCGCAAAGCCTCGCCCAGTGCAAAAACCTCGAACTGATCCGCATCGCCTCCAACCGCATGACCCGCCTGCCGGACTGGTTGCTGACCTTGCCGAGCCTGACCTGGCTGGCCTACGCCGGTAATCCGGTAGAGATGGCCGTGGAAGAGGCCCGCCATGACGCGACGCCGAATATTCCCTGGTCCGAGCTGGAATTGGGCGAAGTGCTGGGGGAAGGCGCTTCCGGGATCATCCGCAAGGCGTCCTGGACCCCGGCAGGCGGGCCGGCCAAGGCGGTTGCGGTCAAACTGTACAAAGGCAGCATCACCAGCGATGGCTCGCCGTTGCACGAAATGCATGCCTGCATTGCCGCCGGATTGCATGCCAATTTGATCAAGGTGGAAGGCCGGGTCGTCGAGCATCCCCAAGGCCAGGCGGCACTGGTGATGCAACTGATCGAACCGAGCTACCGCAACCTCGCGGCCCTGCCGAGCCTGGCGTCGTGCACCCGGGATATCTACGAGCCCACCACCCGTTTCAGCGCGGATGTGGCGCTGCGCATGGCCCGGGGCATCGCCTCGGTGGCGGCGCACCTGCACGCGCAAGGCATCACCCACGGTGATCTGTACGGCCACAACATTCTGTGGAATGAAGCCGGTGAATGTCTGCTTGGGGACTTTGGTGCAGCGTCGTTTCACGCCACGGTCGACAGCCAGGAAACCCGCGCGTTGCAGCGCATCGAAGTCAGGGCGTTCGGGGTGTTGCTGGGGGAATTGCTGGAAAGGATTGATGCGGGGTTGAGCGAGGAAAAGCGCGTGGCGCTGGAAGCCTTGCGGGACAACTGCTGCCAGCCGGATGTGCTGGCCCGGCCCGGGTTCGAGGAAATCACAAGCTTGTTGCAGTCTTCCAAACTCCGCTAAACCCAATGTGGGAGCGGGCTTGCTCGCGAATGCGGTGTGTCAGTCAATACATGCTTGGCTGGTACACCGTATTCGCGAGCAAGCCCGCTCCCACATTTGGACCGGGTTCACATCAAATCAGAATCAACCCGCCAACCCGACGAACATGTCCTGCACGTCGTCATGGTTGTCCAAGCCTTCCAGGAAGGCTTCGACTTCGGCCATCTGCTCATCGCTCAAGCCACTCACCGGGTTCTTCGCGATGTAGCCGAGCTTGGCCGACAGCACGGTGAAGCCCTGCTCCGGCAAGGCTTTCTGCACGGCGTCCAGGTCGGTGGTCTCGGTGATGAACAGGGTCGTGCCCTCTTCTTCGCCTTCCTCGAAATCCTGGGCACCGGCTTCAATCGCGGCCATTTCCGGATCGGCTTCCGGGCTGTCCGGCGAGGCTTCGATCAGGCCCACATGGTTGAAGTCCCAGGCCACGGAGCCGGACGCGCCGAGCTGCCCCTTGCGGAACGCCACGCGGATTTCCGCCACGGTGCGGTTGATGTTGTCGGTCACGCATTCAACGATCAGCGGCACCTGGTGCGGGGCAAAACCTTCGTAGGTTACGCGGTGGTATTGCACGGTCTCACCGAGCAGACCGGCGCCTTTCTTGATCGCGCGTTCCAGGGTTTCCTTGGGCATCGAGGCCTTTTTGGCCTGCTCCACCACCAGGCGCAAATGTGCGTTGGTAGCAGTGTCGGCACCGTTGCGGGCGGCAATGGTGATCTCTTTCACCAGCTTGCCGAAGATCTTGCCCTTGGCATTGGATGCCGCTTCTTTATGTTTGACTTTCCACTGTGCGCCCATGACTCACTCTCTTCTGTCCATCGCGCCGAGACGTCTACTGGCCGGCGCTTTGGGGGCAGAGTTTATAGCGCTGAAACACTCTAATCCACCAAAAAACCGGCCATGCCCCTCAGGTCCGCAAGGGATTGATGGCGCGCTCACGGTCGGGCACGAAGTCGCCCACCTGCGCCAGCACCGCCGGCCTGGCGTTCCAGTAGGGCATCAACACCAGCGAGGAAAACAACGCGGCGCCGGCAAACACGATAAACACCGTGACGGTGTCGAAGTAGCCCGGCAACAAGCCGCCCAGGACTGCACCCACCGAACCGCAGCCGTTGACGAACCCCGCCGCCGTCGCGCCGGCCTTGGCGGTGCCGAAGTCGATGGCGGCGGTGCTGCTGATCATCGAGTCCGGCCCGTACAGGGTCAGGCCCATCACAAACAGCAGCGCCATCACCAGCGCCACACTGCCGGTGTGCAAGGCGCCCATGAACAACGCCAAGGCCACGGTCAGCGCCAGCAGGCTGAGGACACAGGCCGGCATGCGCCGGGCGCCGAACAGTTTGTCGGACGCCATGCCGATCATGATCGGCCCCAGCAACCCCGCCAGCTCGAACGCCGTCGGCACAATCGCTGCGCCGACCTTGCCCACCGACGGCATCTGCTCATACACAATCACCGGCCCCCACAACAGGATCGCGTAACGCGCCGGTTTCAACAGAAAGTACGCCAGCCCCAGGGTCAACACCGTGCGGTTGCGCAAGATGGCCCGCAGCGGCTCCAGCACACTGGCGTTCTTCTCGGCGGCAGTCTGCTCCGGTTCCGGTTCCACTGCCGGTAACCCCACATCCTGTGGCGTGTTGCGCTGGAAAATGAAAAACAGCACCGCGACCACGAAGACCACAGCCGCACTGGAGATAAATGCCGCATGCCAGGTGCCGATCAGCGTATACGCCCACCATCCGGCAAACGGCGACGCCACCAGGCCACCAAAGGCGTAGCACGAGCTCCATAAACCCAGCACCCGGCCACGCTGCTGCGCCGGGAAGAAACTGCCAAGGTTCTTGCACAGCCCGGACCAGCCGGTGGACTGGGCCAGGCCCTGGATCAACATGCACGTGACAAAGATCGGTAACGTGGCAAACGTGCCCATCACCAGGGCGGCGGCGGCTGAAATCAGCAACCCGCCGAGTACCACCACACGCGGCCCAAAACGGTCGGCGAGCATGCCCCAGGTGAATTGGCCAACGGCGTAGGCCGCCAGGTAGATGCCATCCAGGTTGGCCATCATCATCTTGTCCAGCGGGAAACTCGGGTCGTCGACGATCCCCAGCTTGGCCACCGAAAAAGCCTTGCGGGTGAAATAGAAGGCCGCGTACGCCAGCCAGGTGATGGCGAAAATCTGCACGCGCCAACGCTTGATGTGACTCAAGGGAGTATTCATGGTGGTTCTGACCTCGGGTGTGAGTGTGCCGGCAGAATGAAAAGCAAACGCCTGTATTTTTATTGTTGAGCACTGCAGTACCGGCGCTTGGGAGGCGACGGTGCTGGTCAGATGAGTCCTGCTGGTGAGCACGCAGAAAACCCATGGCCGCCGAAGGTGTAGGACTCGACCTACGGCGACTGGGGCTATCAAAGCAATGGCTGACTAATAGGTAAAATCGATTTATCGTATTTCAAATATAAGCTGAGCTTGTAAGAGGATTCGCGATGTCGGTGTCTCACGCGCAACTCAAAGCCTTCCATGCGGTGGCCGTACACGGCAGTTTTACCCACGCCGCCGAACGCTTGTTCCTCAGCCAGCCGGCCATTTCCGACCAGGTGCGCAAGCTTGAGGAACGTTTCGGCGTGCTGCTGTTTCATCGCAACAAACGTTCGGTGCGCTTGACCGACCTCGGCGAGCGCCTGTTGAGCATCACCCAGCGTCTGTTTGCCGTCGCGGCGGAAGCCGAAGAGCTGTTGCAGGATTCCCGCGCCTTGCAAACCGGCACCCTGACACTCGCGGTGGACGCCCCGGTGCATGTGCTGCCGCAGATTGCGCGCTTCTGCCAGTTGTACCCGGGCATCAGCGTGAAGATCGAAACCGGCAACACCGATGAATCACTGTTTCGCCTGTACAACTACCAGGCCGACCTCGCGCTGCTGGGGCGCGATGTGGACGACGAGCGGCTGCTGTCACTGCCGCTGCCCGATGACCAATTGCTCGCGTTTGTCGCCCGCAACCACCCGTGGGCGGGCCGCGAGTCGATCTGCCTGGCGGACCTGGACGATACGCCGCTGGTGTTGCGGGAAATCGGCTCGGTGACCCGCCAGACCCTGGAGCAGGAAATGCACCAGGCCGGGCTGCGCATTCGCCCGGCGATCCAGGTGGAAGGCCGCGAAGCCGCGCGGGAGGCGGTGGTGGTGGGGATTGGCGTGGGCGTGGTGTCGGCTGCGGAGTTTGGCGCAGATTCGCGGGTGTATGCGATGCCGATCCGTGACTGTACGCAGCGGATGAAGGAAACACTGGTGTGCTTGAAGGAGCAGAGTTCGCGGCGGGTGGTGGCGACTTTTCTGGAGATTGTGCGGGAAAGTTTGCGGTGAAGTTGAGGGCCCCTTCGCGAGCAAGCCCGCTCCCACAGTTGACCGAGTTCTACCGATGGAACGCGGTCGAATGTGGGAGCGGGCTTGCTCGCGAAGGGGCCAACTAGATCTCAAGCCAACACCCTCTAAGGCGCCAACTCGAAAAACGCCTGAATCAACCGCAACTCCCGCCGCCGCTCCATGCACCCGATCACATGCCGGTTCACCAGCCCCTCGCCCTGGATCGGAATCGCGTGCACCCGCGGATCCCGGCTGACTTCCATCGACGACACCACCCCAACCCCCAACTCGGCCGCCACCGCTTCCGTCACCGCCTCACGGCTGTCCAGTTCCAGCAACACCCGGGGCTGCACGCCGGCTTGGGCGCAGGCATCGTCAAAGGTCCGCCGCGTAATCGAGCTGGGTTCACGCAACACCATGATCACCTGATCCAATTGCTCCAGCCGAATTCCCGCAGGCTCCGCCAGCCACGGATGGCCCGCAGGCACCAACGCGCAAATCCGTGACTCGATCAACGGCTGCAAGTGCAGGCCCTTGCGCGGCTCCACCTCGGTCAACACCGCCACGTCAGCCCGCTCCGACAACAGCGCCGCGAGGGTTTCCTGCGCATTGCCCAGGCGCAAATTGACAGTAATCCCCGGATACCGCTGCCGTAGGCTGGCCAGCATCGGCATGACCATGTGCGGCCCGTCCGCCGCCACTTCCAGGCGCCCGGTAAGTAATTGCCGGTTGGCCTCCAGCAACGTCTGCGCCTCTTCCACCAGGCCGAAGATCGCTCGGGTGATCGCCGCGAGTTTGGTGCCCTCCTCGGTCAACTCCACCCGCCGCGCGGTACGCCGCAGCAGCGCGATCTGGTAGTGCTCCTCCAGCGCCTTGATATGCCCGGTCACCGCCGGCTGGCTGATAAACAGGCGCTCGGCCGCCCGGGTAAAACTGCCCTCGCGGGCCACCGCATCAAACGCACGCAGTTGAAACAGGTTCATAGCTATCGGCCTCACTGATAGCTCGCATAACAACAAACAATTTGATTGATGACAAGCCAAACTGCAATTTAGGCGCCGTAACTTCATCCCAATGTTTTGCGAGGACACACGAATGAGCACTGCCGCGCCGATCCTGCTGACCCCGGGGCCCTTGACCACCTCGGCCCGCACCCGCCAGGCCATGATGGTCGACTGGGGTTCATGGGATGACCGCTTCAATCAACTGACCGCCAGTCTTTGCGAGCAACTGCTGGTGATCGTCAACGGCACCGCCAGCCACCATTGCGTGCCATTGCAAGGCAGCGGCACCTTTGCCGTGGAAGCGGCCATCGGCACCCTCGTGCCACGGGACGGCAAGGTGCTGGTGCTGATCAACGGCGCCTACGGCAAGCGCCTGGCGAAGATTTGCGAAGTGCTCGGCCGCGAGTTCAGTACCTTTGAAACTGCCGAGGACGAACCCACCACCGCCGCCGACGTCGACCGCCTGTTGCACGCCGACAGGGGCATCACCCACGTCGCACTGATCCATTGCGAAACCAGCACCGGGATTCTCAACCCGTTGCCCGAGATCGCCCAGGTCATCGCCCGCCACGGCAAGCGCCTGATTATCGACGCCATGAGCTCCTTCGGCGCGCTGCCGATCGACGCCCGCGAGGTGCCGTTCGACGCGCTGATCGCCGCCTCCGGCAAGTGCCTGGAAGGCGTACCGGGGATGGGTTTTGTGTTCGCTGAAAAGCAGGCGCTGGCTGCAGCCCAAGGCAACTGCCACTCCCTGGCGATGGACCTTTTCGACCAGCACAGCTACATGGCCAAGACCGGCCAATGGCGCTTCACACCGCCGACCCACGTGGTGGCGGCGCTGCACGAAGCGCTGCTGCAATACAACGAAGAAGGCGGCCTGCCCGCCCGGCACCAGCGCTACGCCGACAACTGCCAGGCATTGCTGGACGGCATGGCCGAACTGGGCCTGCGCAGCTTCCTGCCCGCCGCGATCCAGGCGCCGATCATCGTTACCTTCCACGCGCCGAAAGATCCGCGCTACCAGTTCAAGGAGTTCTACGAACGGGTCAAGGCCAAGGGCTTCATCCTTTATCCCGGCAAATTGACCCAGGTGGAAACCTTCCGCGTAGGCTGCATCGGCCATGTGAACCAGGCCGAGATGCAAGCCGCGGTCGCGGCGGTAGCCGAGGTGCTGCAAGAAATGAACGTGCTCGACATCTGACTGCCCACTACTCACAGGATCTGAACCATGAACTACGCAAACCCAACCCAGCTTCAAGCCGCGATCCTCGACTGGGCCGGCACCGTGGTCGATTTCGGCTCGTTCGCGCCCACGCAGATTTTTGTCGAAGCCTTCGCCGAGTTCGACGTGCAGGTCTCCATCGAAGAAGCCCGTGGCCCGATGGGCATGGGCAAGTGGGACCACATCCGCACCCTGTGCGACCAGCCGCAGGTGGCCGAGCGTTACCGCAAGGCCTTCGGCCGCACACCGACTGACGATGATGTGACCGCCATCTACCAGCGCTTCATGCCGCTGCAGATCGAGAAGATCGCCGAGCACTCGGCATTGATCCCCGGTGCCCTGGACACTATCGCCAACCTGCGCCAGCAAGGGATCAAGATCGGTTCGTGCTCCGGCTACCCCAAGCAGGTGATGGACAAGGTGGTCGAACTGGCTGCCACCAATGGCTATATCGCCGACCACGTGGTCGCCACCGACGAAGTACCCAACGGCCGACCATGGCCGGCCCAGGCCCTGGCCAACGTGATCGCCCTCGGGATCGATGACGTAGCGGCCTGCGTGAAGATCGACGACACCGTGCCGGGCATCCTCGAAGGCCGTCGCGCCGGGATGTGGACCGTGGCGCTGACCTGCTCGGGCAACGCCCTGGGCCTGACCTACGAGCAGTTCCGCGCCCTCGACGCCGGCACACTCGCCAGCGAACGCACGCGTATCCAGGCCATGTTCGAAGGCTCGCGCCCACACTACATGATCGACACCATCACCGACCTGCCTGCGGTGATCGCCGACATCAACCAGCGCCTGGCACGGGGTGAAATGCCGCAGGGCAACTGATCGAGATCAAAAGATCGCCTATACACCCTCCTCTCACGGGCAAACCTCGTAAAACAGGCTTACATTGAAAGGACTCCGTCGCAAAGAACGGAGGTTTGCCCTGATGAGTGAGGAAGAAAGCGATGCCCTGGAAAAATTCCGATACGCGTTACAGCACCATGTCGATTGCGTTGCACTGGCTGATGGTGGTGCTGCTGGCGGTGGTCTACGCCTGCATTGAGTTACGCGGGCAGTTTCCCAAAGGCAGCGGCGCACGTACGTTGATCGTGGAAATGCACTTCATGTTCGGCCTGACGGTGTTTGTGCTGGTGTGGCTACGGTTGTTCGCCCGCAGCCTGGGCGTTGCACCGAAGATCGTACCGGCCCCGCCGCAATGGCAAACCCTCCTCGCCACCCTGATGCACATGGCGCTGTACGCCTTGATGATCGGCATGCCCATCGCCGGCTGGCTGATCGTCAGCGCCGAGGGGCATTCGGTGATGTTCTACGGCATCGAGTTGCCGCCGCTGATTGCCGAAAACAAAGCGTTGGCCAAGGAAATTGAAAGCTGGCACGTGCTGTTCGGCAAGATCGGCTATTGGCTGATCGGGCTGCATGCGTTGGCCGGATTGGCCCATCACTATGTGCTGCGAGACAACACTGCGTTGAGGATGATGCCCGGCAAGAGAGGGAGCATTCAGTAAGCCCACGGATTGAATGTGGCAGCTGGCTTGTGTGGGAGCTGGCTTGCCTGCGATAGCATCACCTCGGTGCCACTGATACACCGCGGTGTCTGCATCGCAGGCAAGCCAGCGCCTACATTAACCGGGTGCAACAGGGAAACCCCGGCGGCCCTGCAGGCCACCGGTGTGGACGAAGATCAGGCGGGTGCCGGGGGAAAATCTCCCGGCTTCAATCTGTTGTTTCAACGCCAATAACGCCTTGCCGGTATACAGCGGCTCCAGCGCCAGGCCACAGGCTTGCTCGGTAGCGTCGATAAAGGCCAGCAACTCGGGATCGACCTTGGCAAAGCCGCCCCGGCTGGCCTCCAGCAATTCATAACCCTGCTGCACAAGCGCCTGCACCTGTTGCGCCACCCCGTGGTCGTCGGGTACCGCCAGGGCGCCATATACCGGATGCGCGCCCGCCTCCGCCAGCACCAATCCCGCCAATGTAGTACCGGTGCCTGCCGCCAGCCACCAACCGAGATAGTCCGTCCAGCCCAGGCCGTTTAATTGTGCCCGCGCCTGATTCACCAAAACCCCGCAACCCAACGCGCCCGCCAGGCCCCTGCCGCCTTCAGGTACCGGGTGCAGGTGCGGATACTGCTCGCGCCAGGGCAGCCAGAAGTCCGGCTCGTTGCGCGCGCGATAGCCGCCATACCCCAGCCAATGCAGTTGCATGCCGAAGGCCTTGAGGTCGAGCACCGTGGGAGTGTCTTGCGGATGGCCACGCAGCAAGCCAACGGTAGGAAAGCCGAAGCGTTTCCCGGCCGCCGCCAGTGCATGCAGGTGATTGGAGTAAGCGCCGCCCAGGCTGATGATCCCCCTGGCGCCCGCCGCCCGGCCTTGCGCCAGGTGCTCGGTGAGCTTGAACCACTTGTTGCCGCTGATCAGCGGGTCGATGCGATCCAGGCGCAGTACGGCGACTTCCACCGGCCCCATCCAGTCCAGCTTCAGGGGTTCAAGGGGCGCGTGGGGAAGCCAGTCGAAAGGACCCATGAGGGCGGTTCTGCACAAGAAAAGGGGCGGTAGTCTACCACCGCCCCTTTTACGTGCTTACAGCTCGGCCGCCAGGCGCGAACCCTGGTTGATGGCGCGCTTGGCATCCAGTTCGGCCGCCACGTCCGCACCGCCGATCAGGTGCACGTTCTGCCCGGCCGCCACCAGGCCATCCTGCAATTCCCGCAGCGGGTCCTGCCCGGCGCAGATCACGATGTTGTCCACCGCCAGCACCTTCGGTTCACCCTCGGCGCCGATGCGGATGTGCAGGCCCTCATCGTCGATCTTCAGGTACTCGACGCTGTTGAGCATCTGCACCTGCTTGTTCTTCAAGCCGGTGCGGTGGATCCAGCCGGTGGTCTTGCCCAGGCCGTCACCGACCTTGGAGGTCTTGCGCTGCAACAGGAACACTTCACGCGCCGGCGCATGGCGCTCGGGCTTGATCCCGGCCACACCGCCGCGGGCTTCCAGGTGGGTGTCGATGCCCCACTCTTTCCAGAACGCCTCGCGGTCCAGGCTGGTGGACACGCCCTGGTGCACGAGGAATTCCGAGACGTCAAAACCGATACCGCCGGCACCGATCACCGCCACGCGATGGCCCACCGGCTTACGCTCCAGGATCACGTCGAGGTAGCTTAATACCTTGGCGTTTTCCACACCGGGAATCGTCGGAATACGCGGCGCGATGCCGGTCGCGAGGATGATCTCGTCATAACCGCCCGCAACAAGCTGCTCAACGTCGACCCGAGTGTTCAGGCACAGTTCGACGTGAGTGGTCTGCAACTTGCGCTTGAAGTAGCGCAGGGTCTCGAAGAACTCTTCCTTGCCCGGCACGCGCTTGGCGATGTTGAACTGGCCGCCGATCTCGCTGGCCGAATCGAACAGCGTCACCTGATGCCCACGCTCGGCGGCGACGGTGGCAGCCGCCAGGCCCGCAGGACCGGCACCGACCACGGCGATTTTCTTGATCTGCTTGACCGGCAGGTAGTTGAGCTCGGTCTCGTAGCACGCACGCGGGTTGACCAGGCAGGTGGTCAGCTTGCCGCCGAAGGTGTGGTCCAGGCAGGCCTGGTTGCAGCCGATGCAGGTGTTGATCTCATCGGCGCGGCCTTCGGCAGCCTTGTTGACGAAGTCCGGGTCGGCGAGGAATGGGCGAGCCATCGAGACCATGTCGGCATCGCCTTCGGCCAAAATCTGCTCGGCGATTTCCGGGGTGTTGATCCGGTTGGTGGTGATCAACGGAATCTGCACCGCACCGCGCAACTTCGCGGTGACCTTGCTGAACGCGCCACGCGGCACCTTGGTGGCGATGGTCGGGATCCGCGCTTCGTGCCAGCCGATGCCGGTGTTGATGATCGTTGCACCGGCCTGCTCGATGGCCTTGGCCAACTGCACGATCTCTTCCCAGGTGCTGCCGCCTTCTACCAGGTCGAGCATCGACAGGCGGAAGATGATGATGAAATTCGGGCCTACGGCTTCGCGCACCCGGCGCACGATTTCCACCGGCAGACGCATGCGGTTTTCGTAGCTGCCACCCCAACGGTCGGTGCGGTGGTTGGTGTGGGCGGCGAGGAACTGGTTGATGAAGTAGCCTTCCGAACCCATGATTTCCACGCCGTCGTACTCGGCGACCTGGGCCAGCACCGAGCAGGTGACGAAATCATTGATCTGTTTTTCGATGCCTTCTTCGTCCAGCTCTTTGGGCTTGAACGGGTTGATCGGCGCCTGGATTGCGCTCGGTGCCACCTGCTTCGGGCTGTAGGCATAACGCCCGGCGTGGAGGATCTGCATGCAGATCTTGCCGCCCGCCTCGTGCACCGCCCGGGTGACGATCTTGTGCTTCTGCGCTTCTTCGTCGGTGGTCAGCTTGGCCGCACCGCCATACACCCCACCTTCATCGTTGGGGCCAATGCCGCCGGTGACCATCAGGCCCACGCCGCCACGGGCACGTTCGGCAAAATAGGCCGCCATGCGCTCGAAGCCACCGGGTTTTTCTTCAAGGCCGGTGTGCATCGAGCCCATCAGGGTGCGGTTGCGCAGGGTGGTAAAACCCAGGTCCAACGGGGCCAGCAAGTGCGGGTAGGCAGCAGCGGTCATGGTACAGCTCCACAACGGATCATCACGGGACGTGGAGCGCTCGAATGGCACTCCATCGGTTTATGTCCCACAGACTAAGAGTCCGCCGGCTGGCGCTCAATGACCGTAAGTGACAACTTAATGATCAAAGTGCGCAGCAGAAAGCATGGCAGCGGTAATTTTCTCCTGTTTCTGCCCCTGCCCGATCATCCAGCGTTGAAACCCACGGCACTGCTGTTTGTGCAGGGTATTGGGGTGCCAACTCAGGTAGTACGGCGCCGCCAGCGGCACGGCGAACCGCCAGGGAATCACCAGCCGACCGGCGCGCAGGTCCCCGGCGATCATTGAGAACTGCGCCAGCACGATGCCTTGCCGGTCGATGGCCGCCTGGATCGCGGTAATCGATGATGAGTAATTGCGGCGGATCACGATGGGCTGGCCGGTTTGCCCTTCCAGCTCGCTGAACCATTGGGTCCACGAAGGCGGCGAATCGAATTTGGGCCGCGAGTCGATGCCGATCAGGCGGTAATCGAGCAAGTCCCGCGCGCACGCAACCCGTTCCAGCAACTGCGGTGAACAGGTGGGCACCACACAATCGCGGAACAGCGGCACGCTATGCCCGGCATGCTCGGGGTGCTCGCCATAACCGATGCGAAAGTCGGCACTTTCCTCCCCCGATGCATCATCGAGGGTGCTGTCGAGGTAGATGTCCAGGTCGGTTTCGTCCTGCCCCCACTCGTCGATCAGCGGCGACAGCCATTTGGTCATCAGCGAAGGCAGGCAACTGATATACAGGTTGTTGGGATTCTTCGCCCGCTCGGCCTCGGCCACCGCCAGCCTGAGTTCTTCGAACGCCGCGGTGCAGCGGGCGTGCAGGCGTTCGCCGACGCTGTTCAAGCGCAGGCGCTGGCCGTCCTTGAGCGTCAGCTTCATGCCCAGGGCATCTTCGAGCAGTTTCATTTGCTGGCTGACAGCGCCCACCGAGATCCCCAGGCGAATCGCCGCCTGGGACATACCGGCGCAGTGGCCCACCACTTCAAACACTTGCAACGCGCGCAACGGCGGTAAACGGCTCATGGGGGAATCTCGCGACTTCAGCTGTTTAGATTTTCTACTAAAAGTAACAGAAAACCTCATATTTTCTTCAGTCAGTGCAACCCGTAGAGTTAAACCACTTCCCACCCCATTGCGTTACGCCCTGCTGGAGTCGCTGATGAAAACCCTGCCTGAACAAATTACCCATGTCGTGTTAGGCGACAGAGAACCCAGCATCGAAGAGTTCGTGGCGATCGCCCGCTATTCGGCCACTGTTTCGTTTGCCGACAGTTACAAGAACCGGGTTAAAAAGTCCCGTGGGTTGATCGAGCGATTCCTCGATGAAAACCGTTTGGTGTACGGCGTGACCACCGGTTTTGGCGACAACGTGCGGCATGTGATCTCGCCGGAAAACGCCAAGGAACTGCAAGTCAACATCGTGCGTTCACACGCTGTTTCCGTCGGCGAGCCGCTGGTGCGTGAACAGGTGCGGGCGATCCAGTTGATGGTGTTGATCAGCCTGGGCAAAGGCTACTCCGGGGTGCGCCTGGAACTGCTGGAACTGATCGCCGGCCTGCTCAACCACGACGTGGTGCCCTTTGCGCCGGGCGAAGGCTCGGTGGGTTACCTCGCGGTAGAAGGCCACCTGGCCCTGGTGCTGCTCGGCGAAGGCCGCGCCAGCGTCAAGGGCGGTGCACTGGTGGATGGCGCAACCGCCCTGCAACAGGTCGGCCTGCAACCGACCGACCTGCAGTGCAAGGAAGGCCTGGCGATGTTGAACGGCACCACGTCGGTGACCGCCATCGCTACGCTGGCGCTGTACAACGCGATGCAGGCTGCGGACCTGGCGGACGTGGCGGCGGCCATGTCGCTGGAGGCGCTCAAGGGCACCATCCGCGCGTTCGACCCGCGCTACCACTCGATCAAGGCTCACCCCGCACAGGCCGCAACCGCCGCCAACATCAAGGCTATCCTGCACGACAGCCAGCTCATCGCAGACAACATCGATTACCGCCTGCAGGACGTCTACAGCCTGCGTGCCATCCCCCAAGTGCATGGTGCTTCCCGGCAGTTCATCAACTACGCGCGGGAAACCATCGAGCGCGAAATCAATTCTTCGGGCGACAACCCGGTGATTTTCCCGCTGGACGACGGTGACGGTATCGCGATTTCCGGCGCCAACTTCGACGGCACCTACATCGGGATTGCAGCCGACACACTGTGTGTGGCGCTGACCAACCTGGCGAAAATTTCCGAGCGCCGGACCGACCGCATGATCAACTCGCACTTCAGCGAAATGCCGGCCTTCCTGGTGCGCAACCCGGGCCTGAACAGCGGTTACATGATCGTCCAGTACACCGCCGCCGGGCTGTACGCCGAGATGAAAACCCTGTCGATGCCGTCGTCGATCGACAGCGTCTCGACGTGCGGCAACCAGGAAGACCCGGTCAGCCTGGCCTACAACGCGGTGATCAAGGCCTACAAAGTCTCGCAAAAACTCCAGTCGGTGGTGGCCATCGAAGTGCTGGTCGCGTGCCAGGCCCTGGATTTCCACGATGTGAACAAGGCATCGACCGCGACCAAGGCGGTCTATGACCTGGTGCGCAGTGAAGTGCCGGTGGCGGATAACGACCGCGCGTTTTACGCTGACATGGCCAGTGTGATTGACCAGGTGCGCAGCGGGAAAATCAACGACCTGGTGGCCCATCACCTGAACTGACAACCACGCCGTCAAACGGCCTGCCCTCCTTTTCGGACGGCGGGCCTTTGCCATTTTTGGCGCAGACAAAGCGATACCCGGGGACTTTGCGAATGCTTCAACCCAAAGACGTTCTACACCTGCTCGATACCTGCTCCATTGCCTATGAATACGTGGAACACAGCGCCGTGCGCACCTGCGAAGAAGCCGACAAACTGGACATCGGGATCAGCGGGCAGGCGGTCAAGAACATCTTCCTGTGCGATGCCAAAGGCTTGAATCCCACCCTGGTGGTGCTCAAGAGCGAGCAGCGCCTGGACCTGCGTGCACTCTCGCAAACCCTCGGCCTCAAGGGCCTGAGATTCGCCTCGCCGCGCCGCCTGATGGAAACCCTGGGCGTGGAGCCGGGAGCGGTGTCATTGCTGGGGTTGTGCAATGACGTGCAGCGCGTCACCCAGGTTGTGATCGCCGAAGAGGTGTGGAACGGCGACAGGATTCTCTGCCATCCGCTGGTGAATACCGCGACCCTGTCGATCGCAGTCCGCGATATGGCGCGACTGCTTGAGCACCTGGGATTCACGCCAATACTCGCCGCGAACCCTGCCCCCACGCCTGACACCTGACAGCGCACGGGCGGGTGCAAAACGCTACCTATCGACCCAAAACAGGGCGAAAAAACCGCGCACATTTTCTAACCATGTTTAATTTCCTTGAAAATCAACAGGTTATTTATTTTTAAAAGCTGGCAAATATTTTGCAATGACATGTATGTACATGTGGAGTCATGTGCAGACTGGAGAGCGAATCGGCCAGTCCCCAAACCTGTATGCGTTCGAGAAAAAAGTCCTAAGCCCACATCAAAACATTGGTAGGAAATAGAAATGACCGCTAAAAAATCGAATTGGTTAGGCTCTGTTGCTGTAGCGACCCTAGTGATGGCAAGTGCTTCCGGACTGCAGGCAAAGGACTGGACGTCCGTGAACATCGCGACCGAGGGCGCGTACGAGCCCTGGAACCTGACATTGCCAGGCGGGAAGATCAGTGGTTTCGAGCCTGAGCTGATGGACTACCTGTGCGCCAAGATGAAGCTGCAGTGCAAGATCACCGTGCAGAACTGGGATGGCATGATTGCCAGTCTCAACGCAGGGAAGTTTGATGTGTTGATGGATGCGATCGTTATCACTGACGACCGTAAGCAGGTCATGGATTTTTCGATTCCCTACGCGCAGACGCCGGCCAACTTTGTCGCGCAGGATGCGGCGTTGCTGCCGGGTAAAACCGGGGCGGCGAATGCGATTACGCTGAGTGCTGATCCGAAGGCGATTCACGATGCGATCGAGCCGTTGCGTCAGGCGCTGAAGGGTAAAACCATCGGGATCGCTTCAGGCATCATTTACACCAAGTTCATTGATGAGAACTTCAAGGACGTGGCGACGATTCGTGAGTACAACACGTCGGCCGATGCGATTCTTGATCTGCAATCGGGCCGTATTGACGCGATTTTTGATGACGTTACGTTCCTTGATTCGATCATGTCCAAGCCTGAGAACAAGGGGCTGGCGTATACCGGGCCGCAGATCAAGGGCCCTATCTGGGGTGATGGCGAGGGCCTGGGTTTTCGCAAGAGCGATCCGGAGTTGAAGGCCAAGTTTGATGCGGCGTTGAAAGAAGCGATTGCTGATGGGACTGTTAAGAAACTCAGCGAAAAATGGTTCAAGGTGGATTTGACGCCTAAGTCCTGAGGCGTTCCTGGTTGGGGTGGGGGCATATCCGTTATTTGGGTGATGGCTTGTATTGGTTCCGCTCTTACAGCGGCTCACTTTTGAAAAGCGCAAAAGTAAGCAAAACGCTCTTGCCCCACCACTCGGCTCCTCGCTTAGGCTCGGAGTGCCCTCACTCCGGC
>NZ_JACAPN010000063.1:0-157 GCF_013385665.1 Pseudomonas sp. D4002 | reverse complement strand
TTAAAAGCCAAATCAAAAGCTACAGCGGGCACGGTTCAAATGTGGGAGCTGGCTTGCCTGCGATGGCATCGCCTCGTTGTGTCTGATGTACCGAGGTGTCTGCATCGCCGGCAAGCCAGCTCCCACAGAAAAGCGGCTCTGCTTTCGCTCTGGTTTT